>CAYYUU010000203.1:0-9571 GCA_964474955.1 uncultured Alcaligenaceae bacterium
CCAGTGGGTAGTCAGGTTGGCTCGCCTGTTTGTACTGTGCGATGGCCTCGTTGTACTTGCCCTGGCTGGCCAGGGCGTTGCCCCAGTTAAAGTGTGCTCGTCCGTGGGCATTCAGAGCCACTGATTTTCGGAAGTGTTCGATGGCCTCGTCGAATTGGCCCTGGGTGACCAGAATCGCACCCCAGTTGCTATGGACTGCTGCTGTGCGAGGACGGAGCGCGAGGGCGGCTTGATAACAACCGATTGCCTGTTCATTTTGGTTTTGCTTTCCGTAAGCATTACCCAACTGGAAGAGTAACCAGAAGTCGCTGGGGTGATGTCTCTGAGCTTTTTGAAGAAAGCGCACTCGTGTCCGATTTCCTCGATTCCCTGGCAATCGAGAAGAGACCACAGCAAGCAGCTGAGAGGAAGACTTTTCGAAGTCCAGTTTCTCTGCCAGCTTGACGACTGCTTTGGTGTCGTTCCATACCTCCGGTTGGCGTAGTTGTCTTCGGATTGGAGCCTCCTGGTCGAGTTCCTTGGCGACCAGAAGCACCCATCGTTGCAGCGACGTGTTGATGCTGGTCAGGGCTGCCCAGTCGTCCAGGGCCGCGATGACGTGAGCCTGGATGACGAGATGACGACGGCGAACCAGCTTTACCACGGCCAATGCGGAATCTCGGTCCGTGATTTCCAGTCCGTGCGTTTCGAAAGTTCGGGCGTACGCCCTCGCGGACACTTCCTGGTCGTCGAACACCTGATTGTTGAGGGTAGCTCGAGCGAGTCGAACTTGATGCAAGGTCTTCGCCAACTTGATGTCCTCCTCGGCCCCTTGCAATTGTTTCCTGAGCGATTGCGAGACCCAGAGGTTCAAGCCATGTTGCAATTCGGCCTGCGTTTTCTCGGCATCTTCAAATTGATCGACGGCGAGTAACTGGTAGATGCGTTGAATCCCCCTGGTGTATTGTTGCTCCTCCAAAAGGTACTGCTGCCAGCTGATCGCACCAACGATCCCCAACACCAGGCAGAGCAACAGCCCACTCCCGGCCATCCACAAAGTCGCTCGGCGACGCTTTCGCTCGGCGTTTGCTTTTCCTTCGGCCAGTTCTCGTTGTTGGTGCTCGGCCTCGGCGCGGACCTTGGCTTCCGCCGTTTCGATTTCCGCTTGGTGGAGTCTTGCCTGCATCGACTCCAAATACGCCGTGACACGCCCGGCGACGTCGCGGGCATCTCGTGGCCGTTCTTCCCAGTTTGCCGCCAGGCATTTCTGACACAGATCGATTAATTCCGGATCAGCTCCGCATTGATGCAAACGAATCCAAGTGTCCTTGAGGTCCGCGTCGCGGGCTTGTTGCCAGATGTGGTCTCTGTCGCCCAGGTAGTACGGAGGGTTTCCGGTCAATATCTGGCACAGAATGGCACCCAACCCGAACACATCGGCACGCTCGTCGACTTGGCCCTGTTCACCACTGGCCTGTTCGGGTGGCATGAAAGCGAGTGTGCCCAAGACCATCCCAACCGCTGTCTCTTGGGTTGTCGGACCGTGTCCGCTCGGAACATCCGTGGATTCTGGTCCCTTTGTGGGTGTGGTCGGCACGGTGCTGTTGTCGGCTGGACGCGCCTCGCGTAATTTCTTTGCCAATCCCCAATCCATGACCTGGACCTCGCCGAACGCCCCAACCATGATGTTTTCGGGTTTCAGGTCGCGATGGATGGTCCCTTGCGAATGTGCGTATCCGAGGGTCTGGCAAACCTGCTCGAAGATGGCAACGAACCGTGGCAGCTCGGACGTCGGGCTCGAACGCTCTCGGAGTAGCTCTCCGAGGGTCTGCCCTGCAATAAGTTTCATCGTGAAAAAAGGTAGACCACTTTCCAGATTCCCCTGGGCATAGACTGGCGGAATCCCTGGGTGTTGGAGTTGTCCGGTGATCTTCGCTTCGGCCTGGAATCGTCGCACGAGGTGAGAGTCCTCCGCTGCCTCGGGAAGCATCACCTTCAGCGCCAACGGACGCTGAAATTCTTCCTCCTCGACACGATACACCTTTCCCATGCCACCCTGGGCGAGTTCGGCGAGGACTTTGTAGCCGGCGAGCTGCGGCGGCGTTCCTGTTTCTGTCGAGGACGATTTTTTCTTACTCAGGTCGTGTGTGGCGTCTGGGTCGGTCTCCTCGACCGAGCCGAACACACCCTGGAGAAGGGCCAGGTGCTCAGGGAATCGTTGTTCGTATTCTGTGAGCGAGAGCATTTCGCCGCGTTTCTTGCGGTAATGCAACTCGACTCCCAGCAAGTGGCGAAGCAATGCGGATTTTTCCTGGTGGGAGACGTCGGCAAGAAAATGTTCCAGCATTGGGGCTTGGCCTGATCGCCAGGCCTCTTCAAAATCCTCCCCAATCTCGTCGATACGCGTGATGGCTTCGAGCGATAACGACTTTTGCGCATGAGTGAGGTCTAGGCTCATTTCACAAGCTCCTCGTGAATGGAGACCGGTCCGTAAAGATACATCCGCGTTCCTGGCAAAAGGCCCTTACAAAAAGGCAACGAAAACCGAGCCGACCCTTTTGATTTTTTTTTAGGGAATTTTCGAACGAACGCTGATGTATCTTCGGAAACCATTTTCCACCTCTCGGTCTGTCAGGGTCGATTTGTCCGGTGAGGTTTGTTCTCTCCCAGCCCCAAACCCAAGCGAAGGATTTGGACCGCAAGCATGAAACACAGCCTTCGGGCTCTATTCACCCCGACAAACCAGCCCTGACCGACCACTACCCCGTATCCCACTTGCCACATTGTGTACCGAATCCAATGCCCCGACAGATAAGTCGGCGAACAAGAAACCACCAGAATCAGTGGGAATTTTGGATCTTTACGCGAACCTATTACAGCTCGAACCAAGAGAACCGATCATGCGAAATCCACAACGTTCAAATCGACAACACAAAACACGATTGGAGATGGAAGTCCTGGAAGATCGGCAGGTGCCGGCCGTCATCACGGTCGACAGTCTGGCCGACAACCTCGACCCCAGTGACAATCTGACGACACTGCGAGAGGCACTGCAGACGGCCAATGCGACTGCCGGATCTGACGAGATCCAGTTCGACCACGGCTTGTTCGACGGGGGGCCACAAGCACTGCCAATGGACACAACGCTAGGACAGTTCGAGATCACCGACGGGGTCCTGATCAAGGGGCCTGGTGCGGATTTGTTGTCCATCGATGCGCAGCAACAGTCGCGTGTCTTCCTCGTCGACGATAACGATGTCCTTACGACGCTCGACGTCACTCTCGATGGGATGACGATTCGCGGCGGCAGGGTATCCGGGTATGGAGGAGGCATTCTCAACGCCGAAAGGCTGACGTTGGTGAACGCCACAGTCTCGGGCAATTCCGCCAGCTTGGGTGGAGGCTTGCTGAACCACCGAGGGACGATGACGTTGCACAACAGCACCGTCTCCGACAACGAGGCACACCAGGGTGGGGGCCTGTTCAACCTCCATGGCACGATGGATTTGCACAACAGCACCGTCTCGACGAATTCCGCGGACGCCGGCGCTGGATTGATGAACGTCCACAGCACGATGACGTTGCACAATAGCACTGTCTCCGACAACCGCGCCACTCAGCTGACCGGAGGATTGTACAACTCTACCGGGATTGTCACCCTGCGGAACAGCATCGTCGCCAACAGCTCTGGTGGAGACGTGTACGGTACGGCCTTTACGGAAGGGGCCAACATCGTCGAAGACGGCAGCGTCACTGGTCCCAATGTCGTCAACGTCGATCCACTGCTGGCTCCCCTGGGCGACTATGGTGGGCCCACGCGGACACATGCTTTTTCAGGGCCGAGTGCTGCAATCGACGCTGGCGACAATAATTTCGTCGGTGGTCTGACGGCGGATCAACGCGGTTACTCCTTTGCCCGTGTCGTCAATGGTCAGGTTGACATCGGGGCTTACGAGCATCAACTACACGTCGACACGCTCGTTGACGAGAACGATGGCGACTACAGCATGGGTGACCGCAGCCTCAGAGAGATGATCGATCTGGCCAACGCCACTGACACGTTCGACTTGATTACTTTTGCCGAGGGGCTCAAGGGTAGCATTGCCCTGACGCAGGGACCGTTAATCATCTCCGCTGACGTGACGATTTTCGCGCCTGAGACGACGGCCATTCGCATCGATGGCCAGCACCAGTCGCGAGTTTTCCTCATCGACGATGGCGACACATCAACCACTAGAGAGATCACCCTTGAGAATCTGACGATCACAGGTGGCTTGGCCGAAGGGCTGGCGAGTGCGGATGACGGACTCGGTGGAGGCATCCTCAATCGCGAGAACCTGACGTTGAACGGTAGCACGCTCGCGGGTAACTCGGCGGCCACCGATGGCGGGGGCTTGTTCAATGACAACGGCAGAGTAACGACTCGTAACAGCACCATCTCTGGCAACTCTGCAGGCAAGTCCGGGGGAGGCTTGTTCAACGATGCTGGCACCGTGACATTACGCAGTACCACAGTCTCGGATAACTCTGCACCTGTAGCCGGGGGTTTGCACACCGATGCTAGCACCGTGACATTGCAGAACAGCATCATCGCCAACAGCACCGGCGCGGACGTGGTTGGGACTGTCGTCTCAAAAGGAGTCAACGTTGTCGAAGATGGAAGTGTGAAAGGAGTCAACGTCCTCAACGTCGATCCGCTGCTGGGGCCCCTGGGCGATTATGGGGGTTCGACACTGACCCATGCTCTGCTTGCCCACAGCCCCGCAATCAACGCTGGTGATAACACGTTGGTTGACGATCTAAGCACGGACCAGCGTGGTGAGTCGTTTGCTCGCATGGTCGGTGGTCAAGTCGACATCGGTGCTTTTGAGGCGGGGGCAAACGACTGGTCGCAGCGTCCTGGGAGAGCGAGCGACATTGGCGGCGGTGCGGACGGCAGCGTTTGGATGCTCGGCACCGAAAACGAACCGGGCGGCCATCGCATCTACCGGTGGAATGGTCCCGACTGGCAAGAGGTCGGAGGCCGAGCGGTACGGATTGACGTCGACCCCAGTGGCAATGCGTGGGTCGTCAACAAGAATAACGACATCTTCCGCTTCGATGGCCAGGGTTGGCAGCACCTTCCAGGGTCGGCGACCGACATTGGTGTGGGTGCCGATGGGACCGTCTGGATCGTGGGGGCCGACCAACCACAATCCGACTCGAGCGTCTACCGATGGGACGGTTCGGATTGGCAGCAGGTCGCTGGCCGGGCGATGCGGATTGACGTCGACCCCAGTGGCAATGCGTGGGTCGTCAATAGTGCTCACCAGATCTATCGTTTCGATGGGCATGCTTGGCAGCCGTTTTCCGGGGGTGCTACCGACATCAGTTTGGGTGCGGATGGTGCACTATGGATCATTGGCGGAAATGAGCATGTCGGAGGGTACGACGTCTACCGCTGGAATGGCACTGGCTGGGACCAAGCGAGCGAACAGGGCACGCAAATCTCGGTTGGTCCCGATGGCATGCCCTGGATCGTTGACGAGGAAGGCCTCATTCATCAAAAGATATTGCGTCAGACACCGACAGTTCTGACGGTCACCAGTCTGGCCGACGTTGTTGATCCCTATGACAACCTAACGACACTACGTGAAGCTCTGGTGACGGCCAATGAGCACGTTGGCACTGCGGACGAGATCCGGTTTGATCCGAGCTTGTTCGACGGACCACCACAGACTCTCGTGATGGCAGGCGTCGATTTTGTGATCAAGGACAGCGTCACCATCAGAGGGCCTGGAGCGGACCTGCTCTCGATTCACCTCAGCCCAGGTTCTCGGGGCTTCACGGTAAACGACCACCGTGCTACGACCATTGATGTCACAATTGAAGGCACGACGATCACGGGAGGCGTCTCAGTCCCAGGGAGGTCAAACCCTGCCATCCATAACGCGGAAAACCTGACGCTCCGCGGCGTCGTTCTCTCTGGCAACAGCTTGAACCTGGGTGGGGTGTTGCACAACGAGGGTGGAACCGTGACGCTGCGCAACAGCACCGTCTCCGGGAACACTGGAGGGTTCTACCAAGGTGTCCTGTTCAACGATGGTGGCACCATGACGTTGCACAACAGCATCGTCTCCGGAAATACCGGATGGCACAAAAGCGCGGGCGTGTACAACAAGAGTGGCACGGTGGAATTGTACAACAGCACGATTTCAGACAACTCGGCAAGTCATTATGGTTCGCCGACTTATGCCGCCGGCTTGTTGAACGAAGAGGGCGGAACGGTGATGTTGCACCAGAGTACGATCGCGAGCAATTCTGCCGGCATCGGCGGTGGGATCGCGAACTTCGGGACAATGACGTTACGCGACAGTACGGTCTCAGACAACTCTGGCCTCGTCGGCGGAGGCTTGCTCAACGTCGGCACACTGACGTTGCACAACACGACTGTTTCAGGCAACGAAGGAACAGGAATCACGAGCGGTGGTTCCTTGACGTTGAAGAACAGCACGGTCTCGGGCAACTCCGGCCACATGGGCGGAGGTGTGGTCGTGAACGCTGGCCAGGCCACTTTGGAGAACACGACAGTCACTCATAACTCTTCGCCTGATCGGGCCGGAGGAGTTCTCAACAGTGGAGCCTCAGTGACCTTGCGGAACACCATCATCGCCAATAATGGGAATCGGGACTTTGACAACACTGATGCTGGGACTGTCCTTCTCGAAGGGGTCAACATTGTTGAAGACGGCAGCGTCACTGGTCCCAACGTCCTCAACGTCGATTCACTCCTGGGTCCTTTGGGCTATCATGGCGGCCCGACACAAACGCATACTCTGCTGGCTTACAGTCCCGCAATCGACGCTGGCGATAATGACTTCGTCGATGGCCTGGCCACCGACCAACGTGGCGAGCCATTTGTCCGCATCGCCGGAGGACAGGTCGACATTGGTGCTTACGAGAGGACGCACAGCGACTGGTCACAGGTACCTGGAAGAGCGACTGACATCGGCATCGGGGCCGACGGGACCGTTTGGATCACCCAAACCAATGATCCACACCTCAGCAGTGGTGCCGCGCAGTGGAATGGCACCGAATGGCAGCATTGGTCTCCCGAAGCCGTGCGGGTGGAGGTGGATCCCAATGGCAATACCTGGGTCATCAACAGTGCCCACCAGATCTTCCACTTCGACGGCCAAGAATGGCAACAACTTCCTGGGAAGGCGACCGACATCGGCATAGGTGCCAACGGTTCCGTTTGGATCGTTGGGGCGGACGAGATGCACTCCCGCAATGGTGTTTATTCGTGGAACGGCACGAGTTGGTGGCATCTCCCTGGCCAGACAGTGTTGATTGGGAACGATCCGGACTATCCCTGGGACATCGGCACGTGGGTGGATCTGCCCGGTGAGGTAGCTCGAGTTGACGTCGATCCCAACGGCAACCCCTTGGTCGTGAACGTCGACAACCAGATTTATCGCTACGATGGCCACAACTGGCATCAACTTCCCGGAGGAGCAAACGACATTGCCGTGGGTGCCGACGGCTCTGTCTGGATACTCGGGTCGGACGAAGGGCAATCGGGCTCCAGCATCCACCGATGGAACGGCAGCGACTGGCAACTCATGCCCGGCGAAGCGGTCCGGATTGCCGTTGACCGCGACGGCAACGCCTGGGTGGTCAACAAGAACAACGCGATCTTCCGCTTCGATGGCCAGAGGTGGCAGCACCTCCCAGGGTCAGCGACCGACATCGGGATCAGCGAGAACGGCACCGTTTGGATCGCGGGCACCGATGAGCGACAATTCGGCTCTAGCATTCTGCGGTGGGAGGGCACCCAGTGGCAGACCCTGCCGGGCGAAGCAGTGCGGATTGACGTCGGTCCTGACGGCAAGGCATGGATGCTCGATGACACCAATCGGATCTTCCGCTGGGATGGGCAGAGCTGGCATCAACTTCCAGGGTTAGCGACTGACATTGGTGTAGGGGCCGACAGTACTGTTTGGGTCATCGCAAACGGAGATGGGCAGTCTGACAGTGGCATCTACCGATGGTCCGGCAACGACTGGGAGCAGATTCCAGGTGCCGCGATGCGGGTCGACGTCGGTCCCGACGGCAATACCTGGGTCGTCACCAGTGCCCACCAGATCTCTCGCTACGATGGTCACGGGTGGCAACTGATGCCAGGGTCAGCCCGCGACGTGGGCATCGGTGCTGATGGCGCCGTCTGGATCATTGGCACCGAGGAAGGAGAACTCGGCTACAGTGTCTACCGATGGAACGGGACAGGCTGGGATCAAGCAGGCATCGAAGGCATACAAATCTCAGTCGATCCCAATGGCAGACCTTACGTCGTCGACAACCAGGGCTTCATCCATCGGGCGACCTTACGCGGCACCAACGACTACGACACGTTTGTCCTGCCCAAGGAAAACCTAGTCCCGATCGCAGACTTCCACAGTGCCGGCAATGACGTCCTTGACTTACGCTCGCTTGGTGCTGATGCCTCGATCGTGGAGTCGGTGGTGCAAGATGGTAATGATACGCTGATCCATTTGAGCAATGGACAACTCATCCGGTTGCTCAGTTTCCTCGTTAGTGACTTCGATGAGGACGATTTTCTCTTCTAGCTTCGCTTGAACAGACCACGTTCCCGGCGAGAGAACTAATCCCTTCGCCGGGATTTTCTCCGCCTGGCAGCTCGCCTCTCCGGCCCAACTTGTAAGGAACTCTGACAAGTTCGAACTGAGGGGAACGGCAAGTTACCTGGAGTCTGAACCACTACAACTGCGAACCGATTTTCGTACGTCGCGGCATTGCCGGACACGTGGGAAAGGGAAATGGGGTTTCGCTATTCCCCGCTCTCGAGGAGGTTGGCCCAGATCATCCGAATTCGTTTCAATCGCAACTCGACTGTCGAAACGGAGCGTTCAATTTTTTCGGCAATTTCGTTGTTGGTGTGGCTGTTCAACTTGAGAATGGCGATCTCACGTAAGTTGTCATCGGGTAACGCATCCAACAACACTTGGAATTGCTCGGCAAGTTCCGCCGCGAACTGAGGATCAGGCTCACCGCTTTGGATGAGGTTGTAAAAGATGGAGCCTTCTTCGGAGATTGCCTCGGCAGAGAGGTCGGCCTGGCCGACGACGCGGCGATAGTCTCGTTTCTCGCGTGTTTCGCGCTCACGTAGATTCAGGGCCTTGTTCCGAGTCAACATCACGAGTATCTGCCACAAATCATCCCGATCTTCCAATTTGGGAAAGCGTTGTTGTTCCGCACCGAGACAGAAGCTGTTGAACGCGTCGACGGCTACCTGTTCCGAATCGGCGTGGATTTGTGGCATCCCGCGCAAATGTGTTCGGGCCATCTGTACCAATTTCTGGAAATAACTTTCCCAGAGGTCCTGGACTCCCTCCCGTTCACCCTTCTGAAGTTGATTTAACCACAAGGTGATAGTTCCGGGCTCGCTCATCTCTTCTCTCCGCACAGTGATGATCGCACATCTTGAAGCAAAGATCAGCGTACCCTTTGGGGCCCTCGATCGCAACAGTCCGCCTTGTTTGGTATTCGGTTGGTGATGGCCTTCGTGGAGGAACCCAAATTCGAAAAAAGT
>CAYYUU010000204.1:0-9541 GCA_964474955.1 uncultured Alcaligenaceae bacterium
GCCGTGTCCTAGGCCTCTAGACGATGGGGCCACTTGGAAAGATGTTCAAGCGTTTGCCAGGACAATTTCTATACTAGATGACCCTTCCTGGATCGTCAAGTTCGCGCGGTTGGATGGATTGTCTAAAATTTAACTCGCCCCTTTTGGACCGTTGGTTCAACTGGTCCTGGAATCCACATCTGGCTATAATAATGAGAACCTGAGATGGGAATTTCGAATTTGGCGAACTGGATTTTTCCTGCGATTCTTACAGAGGATACCCTTCATGGCTGCTGAAAACGTGCTTGAGTTGACGGACGATAACTGGGAACAAGAAGTAGAACAGAGCGACGTTCCTGTCGTTGTGGACTTCTGGGCTACTTGGTGTGGGCCTTGTCGCCTGCTCAATCCGGTCATTGAAAGCCTGGCCACAAAACTCGAAGGCAAGGCAAAAGTGGGCAAGGTGAATATCGACCAAGCCCAAGACCTGGCCGTTCGGTTCGGCATCACGAGCATCCCGCGCGTGTGGATTTTTAAAGGTGGTGAGCCTGTAGAGAAACTCGCCGGCGTCCCGTCCGAAGCGGAAATCAGTAAGACTGTCGAAGGTGTCATTGGCGCGTAATACAGTTCGGTCGAAGGCTACTTTATTCCCAGGCCAAGGAACGAGAAAGAAATAAGTGGCCGGTTCGTAGGCACACCCAGCTCGGGCAATGTCGGTGAAAGTGTGGTTGTGGTGGTACGTCCCGGAACGAACTGAGGGGCGTGGTTATATGGCTCTCCGAAAATCCCACGCCGCTCGGGGCGTGCCAACGGCCAAAGAAACCCACCGAGGCCAGACTTCCAGTCACATTGCCAGGGCCGCGTGTGTCCAGGAAAAACGCGAAAAAACCGACAGAAGGAAACTTCGCGTTCCTAAGTCTCTCTTACGATCCAGCAACCCAAACGGGACGTTGAGTCTGTCCCTGCAAGAGGATTTTCAAGCTCCCATTCTCCGCACATTTCCTCCCATCTCGATTTTTTGTCATTTGTCTTACGACCGGCTTGAGCCGGACTATCCTCAACTCTTGGCGCCGATTCGCCGATAAATGAGAACAGGTATTCTTGTTCGTTTCGGGGGCTTGGCAGCATGGATTCGTCCACACGAAAAACAACCTCGGGTTCCGCAAAGCAAGCCGCACTTGTCATCCAGAATGGTCGGTTGCGAGGAACGCGTCGGACTTTCGGTGTTCCGACGACGTTCCTGGGCAGCGGGCCCAGTTGTGACGTCCGTCTGAGTTTGGATGGGATCAGTCCGCTCCACTGCGTCATCATTCAGGCCAATGGAGAACTCATTCTCCGGGACCTGGAAAGCGCGACGGGAACGTTTGTGAACGGCCAAAAAGTCACTAGCCATACACTGCGAAATGGCGACCAACTGGCCATCGGTCCGTTTCAAATTCAGGTCCAGATTCCTGAAGGGGCGCTCGCCGGACCTACGGAACTCGAAAAAGAATCTCAGGCCGTGGCTGCGCTGGAAGTCTCCTCTCGCGAGAAGGTGGCACTTCGCATCCAGGTTGCGGCGGTGGCCGCGCAACAAGCCGCACTCACCGAAGCCGAGTGCCGGTTGCACCAACGACAGACAACCCTCGAACAACAACAAGTTCAACTCGCTACGCACCTGGAGGAAAAACGCACCCGGTTGTCGGAAATGCAAAACCAGGTCCAAGCCGCACGCCAGGCCCTCCAACAAGAACGCGAAGAATACAACCGACACGTCGAAGACGTCAAAGAAAATCTCAGCCAAACGCAGCAAGAGTTGCTGGAAGAACAAGCCGAAGTCCGCTCCACGCGAAAACGATTGGCGAAGCTCCACTCGCGGCTGAAAAAACGCTTCGAGAAAAGTTGGAGCCGAGAACGCCGCAATCTCGACCAGCGCGAGAAGAGCCTCGAAACCGCCCAAGATAAACTAAGAGCCCAGTCCAACCGACTGGCCCAAGAGAAAGAACAATTTCACGCCCGAACGGCCAAGGTCAACAGCGAGATCGAACTCGCGAAGCGAAAGCTCCAGGATCAACGGACACAATTCCAAAACGAGCAACTCCAGGCCCAAGAGCAGCACGTGGAGCAGTCTCGCGAATTGCAGCGGGCTCGGCAGGAACTCCAACTCGGCGAACAAGCGTTGCTCCGAGCGGAACAACTCTTCCGCCAAGAAAAACTCCAAGCGGAGGAATACCTTCAGCTTCTGAAGGACGAAACCGTCGGCCTAGAAACACGCATCCAACATCAGCGGGAGTTGTTGGCCGAGGTCCAAGAATCTGAAGCTCCAGTGGCGCAGGCTCTCGAACGACGCGAACATCCCGCAACGTCGCAGCCGGATACACCGAAACTCCCAGACACGAATTACCCACTGGTCGTTCCCACGACTGCTTCGTCGGTCGTCGTGACGCAGACTCCGGAAGCGATCGACACCGAACACGAACAACCTCCCTTGTCCGAGGAAATTCAAGCCAAACTTGCGGAACTGGAAGCCGTGGCCGGAGATCTGACCGACCAGCGAGCCCAGTTGCTCGAAGGTTGGGAGCACTTTCTTCGAGTCCGAATGCGGTGGGAAGAGCACCAACAATCCGCGTCGCGAGAAGTCCGCGAGTTGGTCGTCCAGTTGCACAAGCAAGCCCAAACGTTGCTCGTCCAGGAAGAACAACTCGCCGTGACTCGCGAATCCGTGGCGAAACGGTTCACGGAATTGCAGAAAGTTCGACAACAACTCGTTGCCTGGCAGTCTCGCTTGAAGGCGCGCGAGGTGACCTGGGAAGGCGAGCGAGATCGGTTCCTCGCCGAACTGCGTTCCCGCGAAGAATACACGGCCCAACACCTGCAATCCCTCGCAGAGTTACGACAGCGGTGGGCCGAATGTCGACGGAAAGAAGTCGAGGCCGTCAAGACCGTCCAAGAAGCTTGCGACAAGTCCCGGCTGGAATATCTGGCCTTGAGTGAGGAACGCCGACACCAGATCCAGCAGATCACTGAAGAACGCCAAACGATGTCGACCAAGGCGCTGGCCATTGAGCAATATCGGCAAGAGTGTCTGACTCGCTCAAACGACGATGCTGCGGCCGAACGTCGAATTGGACGCCTTCGACGACGATGGGAAGCAGCCCAGACGGCGGCTTTGCGCGCCACGCAACAAGAGAACCAGGAACTCGAAACCGAATTGTCCCAGCTTCGGGCTCGCAACAAAGATCTGTCCGAACGTTTGAGCCAAATGGAAAGCGATGTGTTCGCTTTCACGAATCAGCAAGCCGAGTGGCAACGCCAACAACTAAGGGCCAACAACAAACAAGTGGAACTCCAACAGCAGGTCCAAAGCCTCCAAGTCCAGCGAGAACAGGCCACCCGTCAGATCTCGCAACTCGAGGCCGAAATCGAACGAGTCGCCAAGTTGCTCATCGAAGAACCGCGGACTCCGATCACCCTTCGTCTTCCGGAACAAGCTTTGGCTGCGGATCAACCGCAGGGACCGACCAACTCGGTTGATGAAGAGAACGACAACGAAGAAGTGGAGAGGGCGGCGTGAGGTTGGGTTTGACGCCAGCCCCAAAGCATGAGCGAGGGAGTCTGACACCAGCCCGAAGCGCGAGCAAGAAAACAAAACTAATACCAAAGCGGCAGCTACGCTGCCGCACTCCAAAACAAAAACAAAGACCAAAGACAACGGCGCACGGAGTGTGCCTACTACTACGAAAACAAAATCTCACGCCCTTCTCGATAGAACCCAAGGAGGCTTCCATGACGGCTTGGAAAAGCCTGGCAGTTGTTTGTCTCGTCTTCGGATACGGCACGACTGCCACCGCACAAACATACATGCTCGCGGAACCGAATCGTGCCGACCAGCACCATCATTATCAGATCCAGATGGAACTGGACGGGAAGCTGAAAATCCAACAAGACGAGAAGACGAAGGAACTCAAGCAACAAGCCCGAGCTACGCACGAGTTCGTCGAGCGTGTGCTAGAGACGGGGAAGCATAACGTCCACGCGAAGTCCGCCCGATATTATCGGCGTGCCGAGGCAACGATCGAGGTGCAGACCTTCCAATCCAAAAGAGAGCTGCGCCCCGAACGTCGATTGCTCGTCGCCCAACGCACGAAAGACGGACTCGTCACGTATTCGCCGAAAGGGCCGCTTACCCACGCGGAACTCGACGTGACGAAACACTTCGACACCCACGCCATCGGGGGCCTTCTGCCGGGGAAAAAGGTGAGCGTCGGAGATTCTTGGAAACTGCACAACGCTGTAGTCCAGGCCCTTTGCTACTTCGACGGTTTGACCAAGCAAGAACTCACGTGCAAGCTGCGTGGGGTTCAGGGACAAGTGGCGACGGTATCGATCGACGGGACGGCCAGCGGGATCATCAATGGGGCCGCCGTGAATTTGAAGGTCGACTCGACGGTTGAATTCGATCTGAAGCAAGAATGCATCACGTCAATCACCTGGAAGCAAACGGACCACCGTGACTCTGGTCCGGTCAGTCCGGCGCTGGAAGCGGTGGTCAAGGTGAATGTGCAGCGACGACCGATAGAGTCCGCCGTCCACGTCAATGACACGGCCCTGGGTTCTGTCCCGCAAGGTCCCGAGCCCCCAGATCGGTTAACGAATCTGGCGTACACCGACGCGGAAAAACGATTCACTTTTGCTCCTTCGCGAGATTGGATCATCGTTGCTCGCACCAAGCAACACCTCGTCATGCGGATTCTTGAGCGAGGCGCTTTCGTGGCCCAAGCGACGATCGCGGCGTGGCCCAAAGCCAAGGCCGGGGAGCACACGAGTCCGGAAGAGTTCCAGACGGCCATGCAAGAGATGCCAGGTTGGGAACCGGGCGAAAGCGATAAGGGAGAAATCCTGAAGTCGGAGAACGGAAACTATATCTACCGGCTTTCGGCGACCGGGAAGTTATACGATTTGAACACGCTCCAATACTTCTACTTGGTGGCAGGTCCGCAAGGGGATCAGGTCGTCGTGTCGTTCACCATGCCCCCGGCAGAAGCCCAGAAACTGGGTGCGAAAGACTACGACCTTGTACGAAGTATTCAGTTCGTCAACGGCGGGAAGTAAACCGGACGCCGGGGCGTGGGAGGGGTTGGAACGCGAAAGAAAGAATTGTCGGGTTGTGGTTTTGGAGTGTGTGAGTTTGATGGCCGCATTCCAAAAACCAAGACTGCGTCCTTTCGCGGAGCGAACGACGACACTTCAATCGAATGGACAGGTTACAAACCTGTCCTAAGATGCGTTTTCATGTGAGTTGTTCTTCTATTTCTTCGTTTTCGCCCGGAACGCCTTCGGCAAGATCTTGTTCGAAACGGCCTCGCCCTCGAGCATGTGCAAGAACAAGACAATGTCAAGAGATTCTCCAGCCGTGAGGTCGATTGGCCGGGGCGTTTTTTCGAACGTAGCCAGAAGAATATCGAGGTGTCGGTTGATCTGCTTTTGGAAGGTGGAAGAAGAATAATACTCCACGGCGTTCTCGAGGGTTTCGGCGCTGCCGTCGTGAAAGTACGGTTTGGTGTGGAGTAAGGAACGGAGCGACGGCGTACGAAACGCTCCGACGAAGCTCGCGTCTTTGAGGGCCATGGGCGCGAACCGGATTCTGCCGTTTTCCTCTCCCGGCTTTTGCTTCTCCGCACTTTCCCGAATGCCGATGTTGTGGAACCCGCCGTCGGTAAAATTCCATCCCGAATGACACTGCGAGCAACGAGCCCGGTTAGAGAAAAAGAGGGCACGTCCTCTGGCGGCTCGCTTCGCAAACACATCTGGTGCGAAATCGACAGCGCCCCATCGTTTCAAAACTTCCGCATTCAGGAACGGTTGGAAGTCCTCGGCGCTCAGTCCACTTTGGTTTGCCTTGGCAATGGCTTTGTCGTACACCGAATCCCCTGACAAAATCGTCCGCATATACGTCGCGAGCGCTTGCGCTGTGGTATGGACTGTCGGGTGAGGGACCCCAAACACTTCCGAATACTCCTTTCGGTAATCAAACCGTTTGCGCAAGCGAATCACAAATCCTTTCCAGTTGTGGCGTTCCACGCCCATGGCCAACAGCCCGGTATCCGTTTGTTGTTCGGGGTCGTCATCGAACGAGCGATACAACGTTTCTTCGAGCGTCCGAACCCGTCCGTCCCAGAACTGGTGTTTGTTGTAGGCGACGTTGATCAGACTCGGAGGGTTTTTCGTTCGCGGGGAGGGTGTGTCGTGCGTCGTGAATCCCGTCTTCGGATCGTGGCACGTCGCGCAAGAGTACTCTCCCGACTTGGTCAACCACCTCGTATCGTAAAACAACTTTTTGCCGAGATACCATTTCTGAAGTGTTGGACGATTGTTGGCAGGAATGAAGGGTGTGGGGTCGGGCAAGCCAAGAGGCACTTTCACCTGGATGGGATTCGGCTGGTCCATGGCCAATGTGGCCAGGACGCTCAGTTCTAACGGATGAGGACTTGCCAGGCTCACTCCAATGGACGGAGTGAGCACATGGTCGAATGATTGTGTTTTAAACTGCTTCCATTCTGGAGAGTCGGAAGAGACAAAGACGAGAGGCGTATCGAGCGCGGGTGGCCACGTGGGTTCCGTCCAATACAAGTAGGTTTCCGGGTCTTTTTTGTCCGGTTTGAAGGCGGATTTGGTTTTGACCTTCGCAGCCCGATACCGTTCCACACGAGCGCAGCCAGAGGCCAACACCAAGAGACATGCGAACAACACCAAAAGAGCACGGAAATCGATTCGCATAAGTGGAGGACTCCGGCGCGACGTGTGCATCTGTTGGCAAGAAATAGTTACTTCTTCTTGGCAGCAGCTTTCTCGGCCTTGATTTGGGCATCAAGATCGACGATTCGTTGGGCGGCATCTACGAGTTGTTCTTGGTTCTTCTCCAGGTAATCGGGCGGGCCACCTTTTTCGGCGACGACCTCGGCGATCTTGGGTGTGGGAATCATGTCGATGGCGTCCCATGGACACCATCGTTCGCACAGCTTGCACCCAATGCAACGCTCCAAATCGATGTTGACGAAGCTCTGCAAGTGTGGGTGGTCTTGTCCGGGAACTTTATAGATGCAGTCGACGGGGCAGACTTCGATGCACGCTTCACAACCGGTGCAGTTGTCGGCCCACACGACGGCAAGTGTTGGGGGAATCTTTTTTCGGGCTTTTCCAGCGGCCTTGGCCATGTTTCACCTCGTTCTGTTTCTGTTCCGAGAGTTATTCTCTCTTTGTTTCGTTGTTGATCAGAACGCCTAGTATTTATAATACGTTTTGAGTTCAAAAATCCAACCGAGACCCGTCATCGAGTGCCCCTGTATTTTGGACTTTGGATTTGATTGGAAATCGGAGGCACCCGAGGCTCGGGCAATGTCGCTGAGGATGTGGTTTTGGTGGCATGTCCCCGAACGAAGTGAGGGGCGTGAACGTTTCTTGGACCGCAGAAATACCACGCCGATCGTTGCGCTTGTGACGTGCCACCGGACAAAGAAAACCCACGAGGCCAGACTTTCAGTGACATTGCGCGACCCGCGTGGACCTACGACAAGAACAATTCCCAAATCCAGACAAACATTCCGAGTCGCCAAATCCTCTTTCAACCCGAACATTTTCCGAACCGCATGCACAACCCTATCAAGGATACCTCCAACATCTCGAACGCACAAACATTGTCGTTGGGTTCTCGTGTTCGGTGGCTTTGGCCGCGTTCGGCGTATGTCCATATTCCCTTTTGCAACCATCATTGCGGTTATTGTGATTTTGCCGTATCAACGGGGCAGGACGATAAAATCGACCAGTATTTGGACGCCTTGGAAGCGGAATTGGCGACGACGGGAGGACCGCATCCGGTCGAAACGCTGTTCCTTGGTGGGGGCACACCGACGTACATCAACGCTCAGCAGCTGGAGCGGTTGCTCGGCATGGTTCGAAGTTGGTTCTCGCTCGAACACGGGGCAGAGTTTTCGGTCGAAGCGAATCCGGGAACTTTGACGCCCGAGAAAATCCGCCTGCTCGCCGACCACGAGATTAACCGCGTGAGTCTCGGTGGCCAGTCCTTCCATCCACACTTGCTGAAGGTGTTGGAGCGAGACCACCAACCCGCGGACGTCTCACTGACGATCGATCGGCTCCGTCCGCATGTGAATGTTGTGTCGCTCGACCTTATCTTCGGAGTCCCCGGCCAAACAAACGAGGAGTGGCGTTCAGACTTGCGGCAAGCCCTGTCGCTTCCTGTGGATCACATCTCGACGTATGGCTTGACGTTCGAAAAGGGCACCCGACTTTGGAAGCAAATGCGAGAAGGAAAAGTGCATCCTCTGGAGGAGACCAACGAACGCGAGATGTATCTGCTCGGGATCGACATTTTGGAAACGCACGGATTCGAACATTACGAAATTTCGAACTTTGCAAAGCCCGGGAAAGCGTGTCGGCATAATGGCGTCTACTGGGCGAACGAAGCCTACTTCGGAATTGGGATGGGAGCTGCTTCGTATATTCGCGGCAAACGGGAGTTAAATACGCGTTCGCTCGAATCGTACATCGAGCGAGCCCTGGGTGGGAAATCGACACGTTTCCAATCGGAAGAGTTGTCGCCGGAGGAGCGCGCACTGGAGACAATTGGCCAGAATCTTCGCCGAAAGGAAGGAATCGCAAGACACCGGTTTCGTGAGCAGACAGGCTTTGCGTTGGAGGACGTGGCGGGTAGCACAATCGAGCGATTTGTCGCGTCAGGACACTTGGCGGATGACGAAGTGAGCGTTCGTCTCACTCGCGAAGGGAAGTGTGTGGCGGACTATATCATTCAACAATTTTGGTGATCAGAATTTCGATTTGCCAAACAGGAAACGCAACAAGCCCACTTCAAACATATTGTTTGAAGTGGGCTTGTTTGATGGAGCAGAATCCGTGCGTCGGAGCCGTTCGTTACTGGGGGCAAGGATCGGGACATCGCGGTGGACAGGCGGGTGGGCAAGGATTCGGTGGACAAGGATTCGGCGGGCAAGGTGGACAACACCTTTGATGTGCCATGATACGTTCTTGGACAGATCGAATTTGCTCACACATCTGAGCGACGTCTTTGGCAGTGACACGTTGCGGGGCTGGTTTCGGACAAACTTTTGCCGTTCGAGGCAAAGGCGGTTGGGAGAGAATGATTTTCTGCGGTCTGGTGCCTCGTTGCGGTTGAGCCACAACCATTTGTGGCCTTGTGACGGCCTGCTGGGGTTGGGCGACCACGGCCTGCGGTCGTACCTGGGCGGCTTGTTGTTGTGCGACAATCTGCTGTGGTTGCATCACAAGGACTTGCGGTCTTGTAACAACTTGTTGGTGCGGAGCAACGACCTGTTGTTGGGGCGCCATCATGACCTGTTGGGGTTGGGCCACCATCATTTGCGGTTGGGCCATCATCATTGGGGGCGCAGCCATGACCGCTTGTGGTGCGGCATACATCGGATATCGCCGCCGCGTCGGCACGGCGATTAACTTCGGAATCGGAATAGGGATTCGCCAAAAGTCAAACGTGAGCCCTGGTCGAGCCCCATCGACGGACTCTTCGTAC
>CAYYUU010000205.1:0-9532 GCA_964474955.1 uncultured Alcaligenaceae bacterium
TCTGAGGAACGGGAGCGAATCAATGAACCGAGTTACACTTCCAAAGAACACGGAACCGGGTTAGGGTTGGCGTCTGTCATGGCATGCGTGCAGGCCAACAGAGGTTCTGTCGTTGTCGGCGACTCGGACCTTGGTGGAGCGTGTTTTCGTGTCAGCTTTTCCAAGACGAATTAAGCGGGATTTCGGCTTCATCGAGTAAAGAAGGAGATTTCTTTGGGTTTCGCTGGCGTTTCAGAGTATTTGACCCCAACCAGAAGCGCAAGCGAGGGACCTTGAACGAAGCGGGAAACTTCGCTTCAGGCCGATCCGATTCCAACATCCCAACGCCACCTCTCCGAATTCCCGTTGTTCCGTTTGGACCAATATCGTAAAGCCACCTCGCCTGACCCCGCAGTTCCGTCAGGCCAGCGCACTTCAAGTCCAAGGAGGGAATCTTTGATGTTCCGTCTCATTTCTTTGGGTTGTCTGTTGGCAACCTCGTTGTTACCGGGGCTTGGTTTGGCCCAAAACAAGCTACCCATTGGTAACAGTTGTTACTTTCCTCGATCGTTTTTCGTCGAGCCACGACCATTTCAGCCAACACCAGCAAGGGAGTCGAAAAGGGAAACCATCGAGCAACGTCTTCTCCTTCCGCTACCTGGATTGAACTTCCAAGACGTGCCTTTGCGCTTAGCAATCGACAGCCTCCGAAGTTCTTCCGGAATTAACATAGTCTTTGATGCCCGACCCATCGAAGAGGCCGGGATCAATCTTGACTGTCCGGTGACTCTGAGGGTCAAGGACATCAGCCTCAAGAGCGCTCTGAAACTCCTCCTGGAGAAGGCAAGGCTGACCTATCAAATCAAACACCAAACTCTTTACATCACCGTGAAAGAGGACGACCTCCACCGACTCAACGCTAAGATCGAAGGGGACCTACTTGAGCAAATGGAACCGGTGGCCTACGACAACATAACTCTTCTTGCAGCAATCCAGGACATCACGGCCAGGACCGGCTTCGAGTTCGAATTCGATACGAAAGCTCTGACCAACGCAGGGCTTAGCATCGGAGCGCCGGTCAAGTTGCGAGCATCTCACCTTTCCGCACGGTCAGTTCTGCGCCTGATTTTGGACCAGAATTCCATGGATTATCTGCCCAAAGCGGGGCGAATCATCATCACGTCTAAAGAAAAGTTGGCCACCGAGATGGTGCAACGGAGCTATCCCATCGGCGACTTGTTGTTGTCGATTTCTGTAAACACAGATGAAGAATACGAACGGTTCGAGGCATTGCAAAAAATCATCCGTTATGCGGTGGCTCCAAAGTCATGGCGACAAATCGACCCGACCAACGGCGAGAACGCAGGCGGCGAAGCAAGACTGAGCGTCGGCTGTGGCGACGAAGGGCTCACGTTGGAGGTTCAGCAAAATCGCTTTAACCACTCCCGCATTGAGCTTTTACTCTGTCTCATGCGACACACGATCCCAACCCATACCGTCGCCGAGATTCGACCATTTCGGATCCGCAAGAGTGCAATGGGGAACGTCCAGACCTCCCTCGGGATGACGTTTCAAGAAAACCCCGATGGGTCCTCGCCGACCGGAACGACCTACACTTGCCTGAGCCCAAAACAACTCCGAAAGTTCGTCGAAGCCGCTTGCACCGAAAAGGGCACCACGTTTGGCAAAGCAGTCACCCAAACATTTGCGAGTGACACCCCGGTGTCATCAGAACACCCCCTACGAGAAGAATTCGTCACCGGTTTTGAGACCGTCATTCGCAGCGGAAAAGGCTGTTGTGTCCCGAAAAAGGAAGCCTTCGAATTTGGGAAACGTTCGGAAATTCGATTTACCGGTCAACCAAAGAACGGAAATGCGTTGATCGACTTCACTTGGAAGACCGTCGAAGTGGCTGAGCGTCGTCCGTTCCCAGTCACGATCCGAGTTCCGCAAACGACCCAGGGCACACTCGAATTTGTCGACGAACAACACATCCTCACGAAGCCGAGGTTTCGCGGTGCGACGATCGAAGGTCTCGTCTCGGTCCCGACAGGCACAACCCTGGTCGCAATTGCTCCCGTCCGCGCCGTCACGCAACAAAAGGAGAAGAAGGAAGGACTTCAAACGATTTCGTGGCGACCGTTGACCCGTGAAGAATTGCAAACCGACAAAGAAACCACGGACTACGTCGGGGTATTGATCACGGTGAAAAAAGTGGGCCGAGAAGGCTACTCTACCAAGTTCTTGGAAGACGCCGGCTTTTTCGATCAGGCGGAGCAGGCAGACAATGGCTGCCCAGAGGAGGAAGCCGCTGTGTCTGAGGCGCCTTGTGTGCGGGGGAACGTTCGATTTGACGTGAAGGGCGAAGACGAAAAATCAGAGCCGCTAGCACCCAGCGTAAGCTACCCTGGCTCCAGTTGGATGTGGATTCCTCCGTCTGCAAATATCCCGACACCAGTTTGGATTGCTGACGGAATCACTGAACGAATCACCACAGAACCGGATGTTTCTAAAACTCCCATCAAAGGGCCGCTCAAAGGAGGAGAAACCCCGAAGTGCGACGACCCACCCGACCTAGCGACAATTCTCCGCGCGCTGCCGACTCCTTCCCGAGCAGTCCCTTACCTCTACGAGGAATCCCGAGATGACTATGATTACGTCATCGAAGTGGTGAACCATCAAGTTTTTCCACCGCGATTTTATCCACTCGTCGGACCGGCTCAGCTATGCACCTGTCACTACAAATGCACCGTCTACTACACCGAAACGATCGAAGCGTCGTTCCCGTTCCCATTCCAAACCAAGCGACGAACGTCCGAAGTCGTGTACATCGATCGAGATCACCTGCATCTCGTCGGAGCCAAACCGGAGGCAGTTCCACGTCCAAAGAGCACGCCAAAGCCTGAAATTGAGTTGCCGAAGGAGCCCGAGGTGCGACAGGAATGGATGCGGTTTTTCCCAGAGCCATACGTTCCAGGTTCGTGTTCTCACGAGTTCCCACGGATGGGGTCGTTCGGTCTCTCCGGAAGACCGTTTCGGCTTGCCATCGGACTCAAAGGCCTGTAAGGAAGCACCGTTTTTTCTTTTGTAAAGAATGCATGGTTTCGCAGCGCCGCAGCCACTCCATGCATTCTACGAAGGACAGAACTCCACAATCATTTCTTTCGCATCTCATTCCTCGGCCAACAGAAATGCCAAACATATTGTCTCCGATTACCGGTCCGTTCGGGTGGCTCCGTTGGACTGTGGTTCGGCAAGTTGCTCGACTCGCAAGTTCTCTTTGAACGTGAGAGTTCGATACGGGAACGGAATTTCGATACCAGCGTTATCGAGCCCACGCTTCACCGCCGCCACGACTTCGTCACGCGATCGGCGGACCTCCAACGGCGTCGGACCGGTCCACCAAGTGACTTCAAAGTTGATGCTCGAACTCGCAAATTCCTGGGCGAAAATCTCGATGGGGTTGTCCTTGTTGACCGTCCCACACTGACGGACCGCCTCTTGGATGACCTCGCGCGATTTGTCCACGTCTTCGTCATACGCGACGCCCGCAACGAACGTGACTCGACGAGTGTTCCAGTTCGTCAACACGTCGACGGGATTCTTGAACAAGAATCCGTTCGGGACGATCACGAGTTGCCCGTCGACGCGCCGGATGAGAGTCATGCGAACCGTGATTTCTTCCACCTTTCCTTCGATCCCTTCGCAGACGATGTAGTCGCCTGGGTCGAACGGAAACCGCCATAAGATCAAAAGGCCCGCGAAGAAGTTCTCGAAAATGTCTTTGAACGCCAGACCGATGGCCACCGACCCGACGCCGAGAACGGCCAAGGCTCTCGTCGGCGTCAGTCCGGGAAAGATGATCATGGCGGTGATCAGCAGACCAACGATCCACACGAACAACGTCGTGAGTTGTTTGCACAAAATCTTGAAACTCGGACGGAGTCGTTCGGACCGGACCATTCGCTCCACCATGCGAGCACTGATCACCGAGACGATCCACGTCAGGAAGAGCGTGAGGATTCCCGCAACCAATAGTGGAATGTGGGCAATGAAGTCGGTCCAAATTTCTCGCAACGTTCCGATGAGCGGACCAAAGGCCTCGACCGCAGCGAAGAGAGATGATTCGCCGATGGACTGGGTGTGTGGCATTGGTTTCTTGGCTTTCCTCGAGAGGCTTTACGTTGGACTTCCTTCAACGATTTCACGACGTCAGTCGAAAGGACCATCCCAGACGAACTGTCCCTTTCGCAGAGTTTACGAGCCACGACCATCACTTCAAGGGATCGTGGCCCCAATTCATGAGGGAGTATCGCCAACGACTCTCCTCAACGTTCTTGTTCGGACGTTGCGCAGTATGTCGCCCAATGTAGCCAACGACTTTGCGCATGTGCTCGTAGTCGGCCTCCGTGAGGTCGGCCTTCTTGGTTCGTTTGATCTCGACGATTCGGCGTCCAGATTTATGGCCGGTCGATTCTCCGGAATCACTGTCCCCGACGGATCTGGACTCCTCCGTCTCCAGCCACTTCTCCAGTTCCTTAGGGGCCATGTTCACGCGTTCCTTGAACTGCTTATAGACGTCTTGTTTCTCTTGGTCTTTCATGGCGCTCCCCTCATGCCTTCTGGACCTCGGAATGGCTCTTGAGTGCTTCGCTTCCGTCTTCTTGTTTGATCTTGTAGGCGGGTTCGTCTTCGGTGGCATTGCGGGTGATCTCGTTGCCCTTGATCTTGACGGTCGTCTTGGTCGTGTATCGCTCCACGATCTCGCCCTCGGCCCAACCCTTGCCCCACTTCCACTTCACCATGTCGCCTTGGTTCAACGATTTAATAATCGGAATGTCTTTCGTAGTCGTTAAGTTTTGGTGTTGGCCGAGTTTCCACGGATGACTTTCGCCCAAATTGGAGAGGACTTTTTCGGCCTATTTCATGGGAATATTAGGCCGAGCCGATAAGTGTCCGCGAAGATGAATGCCGTCGTTCGATTGCCTGGTGGCCCGAACGAATTCATCTCGATCCGTTCGGTAATCGGTAAAAAGTCATGAGACATCTTTCCAGCAATTTGCATGCCAGTGGACAAGACAAGGAGCAGTACGCGAGCCATCGAGACCGCGTTGGTGCTACTCGAAATCACCCTGAAACAAATACCACCCTTGCTCGAGTTGTTCGGAGGTTTGTTGTTCTGTTGCTGAAACGGTGAGTCCAGTTTTCTTGAGCATCGCGATTCCTTTTGAGGTCGACGCGTTACCATCCACGGCCAGCGGACGGAGGTGTTTGAGGTCTGGACGTTCGGCGAGCATTTTCGCTCCCTTGTTGGTGATGCAACCGTACTGCAAATCGAGGACTCGGAGTTGTTGGAGCATCCCAGATTCCACAAGTAATTTGCATCCCTCGTCGCCCATCGACGAGGGCTGGAGTTGGAGGTGAGTTAATTTTGGAAACAGATTCGGGTCCAAGACGTGCTTGACTTCTTCGAGTGGCAAGAAGCCGTCTGGGTATCCCAATGACTGGTCTGCGTGCGGATGCAGTTGCTACGTCGTTAAATTAGCTCACCGGATTCCAAGCGAGGTATCTGAGGGGATAAGCGCGTGCCTCCGAAAGCTGGCCGCTTATTTCTTCTTGGGTCGGAACGCCTGAACGACCTCTTCGTTCGTCGTCAAGTAAGGTCCTTCGATCAAGTCGATGCAATACGGAATGGCCGGGAAGACCGCCAACAAACATTCCCGGATCGCGCTCGGTTTCCCCGGCAGGTTGACGATAAGCGTTTCGCCTCGGATGCCCGCAATTTGTCGCGAGAGGATGGCGGTGGGCACGTGTTGGAGGGACACTTGCCGCAGCAGTTCGCCAAAGCCGTCGAGGATTTTGTCGCAGACCGCTTCGGTGGCCTCGGGCGTCACGTCGCGTTTGGCCGGACCTGTCCCGCCCGTCGTGACTACCAGGCAACATTTCTCGGCGTCGCAAAGGTCGATCAAGGTTTGCTCGATCTGGTCTTGTTCGTCAGGGATCACGCGAGCGACCGGTCGCCAGGCGCTCGTCAAAATCTCGCCGAGACAATCTCTGATCGCCGGGCCGCTGAGGTCTTCGTAAAGGCCCTGACTCGCCCGGTCGGAAACGGTCACAATGCCAATCTTCGCAGTTGTGGAATCTGTCATGGTCGTGAAGGAGGTCCGGTTGTCTTTGGGTGTTGTTTTTGTAGTGTCGTCTTTCGCGGAGCGAAAGGACGCCTGTTTTGGTTTTTGAGTGTCGCCTTTGTGTTTGTTCGGCGAGTGTCGCCTTTCACTCCGCAGAAGGACGCCAAAGAGATGCGTTCTTGTGCAGGGAACGCGAAATACATAGAGAGCATCTCTTTTGGTTAGGTCGCATTGAGTTGGGGCTTTCCGGCTTCCAACAGGTAGTATTGCTGTTGTTGTTGTCGATCCCACCCGACCCCGGGCTACTCTCAGAAGTTTCCCCCCGATGGCTCTGGCGAAATTCCAATTTCGAGTTGGGGACCGGAAATTCGGTACACAAAAAACACAAAAATCAGATGTTGGGGATTTTTGTGTTTTTTGTGTACCGAATTTTCTACCTTCCACTTCAAAAACGACCGTCCGAAAATGCTCTCGGAAGTGCCAAAAAACATACACAAAAAACACAAAAATCATGGCGAGGTATTTTTGTGTTTTTTGCGTACACTTTTGCCGCCTCGGATCCGAAACAACACCACACAGGCGTCCTTTCAAAAGAGTGGAAAACGGCACTCAACACCAAAGACAGGCGTCCTTTCCGCGGGTCAGGCGGATAAATAAGTATCGCGTTTGAGAGGGCCGACGTAGAACATGCTTTTGGCAAAAGGCAAAAGCATGCCACCCAAGATGGTGGTGTTTTGGATGGCATGCTTCTGCTCTACGCAGAAGCATGTTCCTGAGTCTTCGCCCCTGCATCGTTCCAAACGCGACTCTTATTTATCAGACTGCCCCCACGAAAGGCGACACTTTTTAGTACGCCCGCACGCAGAAAACACGTCCTTTCGTTTTCCGCGTTTCGATCGTTTTGCCTTCGCGGTTTACGAGGCGAATTTGTCGCCGGTCGGCCTCGCAGATCCACGTTTGGCCGTTGGGCATTCGATACGCCCACGGGATGTTGGAACCGCTGACCTCCCACAACACATTGCCCTTGTTGTCCGTCTCGAGGACTCTGCCGGGACTGTAGGCCGTCAGGAGATAGCGACCATTGCGGAGTTTCTGGACGCTCGCCCAACTCGAAAAATAGTTGGCGTATTTTTTCGGTCGGAACTGCACGACGACTTTTCCAGTGAGGTCTCTTTCGGTGACCTCCCCAGCGCCGTTGATCGTGAGGACGCGCCCGTTGGGGACATACTCTGCGTAATAGATCGACGACCGTGTATCTCTTTGCTCGTAAATCTTCTTTCCCGCAGGGTTGACGATCACCACCTTATTGCGAGAAGCCATGAGCGTGTTGCCGTTTCGCAATCGTTGGCAACTGACGGTCCAAGAACTGAACTGATACGTCCAAAGTTTCTTGCCGGCCTTGTTCCACTCGGTGATGCGGTTTCGGCTATGTTCGGCAACGAGGATTCGCCCATTGCGAAGGACCTGGAAGTCCACCGGCACGTCGACATTATTGAGTTTCCATCTCTGTTTTTTGTCGCGTCCGTAAGCGGTGATTTCTCCCAGGGAACCTCTCGTCGCCAGTTCGCACACCACGAGGAGGCCCTTGTACTTGGGCGAGAGATAGTCCAGAAGACCGGTCTTCGCCAGATCGATTTTCCCGCGTTTGGCCTTCCACCACTTGGCCCACTGGGCCTGGCAGAGTTGTCTCGTTTCGGCGTCTTCCTTCAGGATCATCTGGGGGGCTTCTGTTTCGCCCAGGGCCATCAAGACTTCTTCGGCTCGGATCGCCGTTTCGAATGGCGTGCCGGTCAGCAACCCGACGAGGGTGTCGACTCCTTTTTGGTCCTTGTGATGGAGCAACCCCAAGGCACTCTGGTAACGCACTTCGGGGTCGGAGTCCTTGGATAACGAGAGAAGATACTTGTTGTATTTCGCATTCGCCTTGGTCAGCACATGCGCGACGGCGAGGCGTTTGCGAGGACTCGAATCGCGCGATGCGGCTAGTAATGCCGGATCGACGGTTCCTGGCATCGGGTCGTCGGAGATCGCGAGTCGTTGGAGGGCTTCTAACAACGAATATTTGAGTTCCATCCACTGCGCCGAAGGAAGGTACTCGAGAATCACTTCCACGGCGCTCTCCGGTCTCCGGTGTGCCAACACGTTGGCCGCCGCGCTGGTCAAGTACGTCTCGGATTTCTCGGTGATGATTTCAATGCAGTGGTTAATTCGTGTCCATCCCTCCAAGTCGGCCTTTTTCTGTTCTTCGCGGAGTAACTCCAGGGCAATGAGTCCCGACCCACTCAACTTGAGCGAGCCTCGCGCTCGGTCGATGTACTTTTCGCTGCTGAGGTCGGCGATCCATTTGCGGATTTTGAGTTCTCGCTCGGCGGTGAGCGTTCTGGCCTGAAAATATTTCAACAAAGAAGGACCGTCCGTCGCAATCTTCGCGGCACGCAGAGTTTTTTCGTCTTCGCGGACCTCGGCGGGCAATTCCTGTGTGGCCGGCTTCGATGGTTGGGCTTGGCCGAAAACGGTGAGTCCCAACGCGGCCAACAAGGTGAGGAGGGATACGATTAATTTCATGGCTGCGGTTCTTTCTCGTTGCATGTCGCCCCGATGAAATCTTGACCGGATTCAATACTTCTGAGTTGCGGACTATGCGGATGGGAAACCAAGACTATTGTAGCACGGGTCTGGAAAATCCGTACCGACTCTCGGAAGACATCGTAAGATAGGCTTTGTGCG
This sequence comes from uncultured Alcaligenaceae bacterium, assembly GCA_964474955.1. GTDB lineage: Bacteria > Planctomycetota > Planctomycetia > Gemmatales > Gemmataceae > CAYRFQ01. Next base: position 8,835 of record CAYYUU010000205.1, read on the forward strand.
ACAAGGGCCGTGACCTTCGAAATCCTTGAGCGCGAGCGGACACACTCGACGTTCTTCTCGGCAATGGAATTGACCACATGTCTGTTATATCTCCCCAAGAAGATCACTTGCTTGGCCATCTCATCGAAGGCAAGTATCAGCTGGTGGACATCCTCTCACGCAGTCAGTTCGGGACGGTCTTCGTGGCCCAACAGGTTTTTTGCGGGGCCATCACCCGCATCGTCAAAGTCAAGGTCTCGCGGCAAACAGGTCTCACGCAATCGAATGCTCCAGATGCTTTCTACGACGCGATTGTGTTGATGCAAGTCCTGGCAGGCCCTCATCACGAAGGAAAGCGCCACCTAGTCCCGATCTACGATCTGGGCCTGCTCTCGGAGTTCCAGGGGCGTGGCTATCTGGTCATGGAACACGTCGATGCCGTGCCGTTGTTGTCGCACATTACTTCTCCGGGACGAGTAGGTGTTCCGACAGGGCTTCGGTATTTGAAAGAACTCTGCCAAGCCCTTGCGCTCGTGCATTCTCGTGGGGCTGCCCATCGCGATCTCAGACCAGAAAACGTTGTCGTCGATCCCTCCGGTGTGGTTCGCGTGGGCGACTTTGGGTTTGCCGCGAGCACCGACTCGAAGTTGCTCTTTGCACCAGGAGCCCCCGGGTCTCGAAGGTACATCGCTCCGGAAGCCCTCCTTGGTCGTTCGAGT
>CAYYUU010000206.1:0-9529 GCA_964474955.1 uncultured Alcaligenaceae bacterium
ATTTGAGACATTAATAATGTAGTGTACAAACAAAAATCGTGCCGGGAATCGCTGGGTTCCTGCGGAAAAAGTCTCTGACACAGAGTATACCGGACAGCCGGAAAAATAGGAGCGAACGCGGACAAAATGTCAGGGACTTTTGGCCTGCGGAAATCGGCGTTCAATCGAGGGTTCCAACTTGATCCGGTCCAGTTAGGCTTTCGGTCATCCTTAGTGATTACTGCAAAGCACTGTGGAGCGAACTGGGGAACACGCGTCCACTAAAAAAGCTGCTACCCTCGATCCCTCAATTTTGATCCACCCCCATTCACACGATGAGAGGAGGCCCAGCAGTCAATCGCGTCAATCCAGGGTGTTAAGTACTGATCGAACGGGAGGCGAACGAGGAAATGAGGAAGCGAGTGCAGCTTAAATCTGTGTGCCGCAAAACCAGCTTGTGCCGCGTCGGTCTGATCGATTGCGCCAAGAAGCTTGGGAAAGGGGAATGAGATGTAAGAAGCAACCCGGAAATCTTTCGTAGCAACCCTGCGGGTGAAAAGCCCCTCTGGTAGTATCTGACCAACGGCCAAAAGCGAGTCTTACTTTGTGTGGATAACCCATACTGCGAAGCTTGGTCTGCCTGTCCTAAAGCCATGCGATAGGGGTTCGAGAAATTTTTCGTGGGAGCCTCTGTCGTTCAATAATCATGGGACCAAGATCACTGGAGTGGGACGCGCGAAACTTCAGCGGTCTGATCGACCGAAAGCAGTAAAGTCGCGAAAATGCGGCGTTCACAAGGCTGATTTGAGCGCACTGAAGACAGCATCAACTAAACATCTCCGTCTCCACCGACACAATCGTTGAAACCTCGAAAAGCCAACCGAACGCTGAACAAACGCGCTAACTTCCGCGGTAGGGGCGGACCGCTGAAGTTAGAACCGTGAAATTACTAAGGGTAGATACGACCGCCGCACGCACAAATGACGCTCCGCAAAACATCCCAAAACTCCCAGGCCATATAAGCCTCTTTGTCATCGATTCACGCCGGAGGCGAAGTCGTGGAGCTGGGATTAGTTCTTCTGTCAAGTGTAGGTTTCACCCTTTGTTGAACGGTTTCGTGACTCACAACGCAGGCCAGCATGCAATTCGGTATGCTGGCTTGTTTTGTCGGTCTCGGAGGGAGAACATGGGATGATGAACGGAGAACAAGATGAAATCCAAGCACCTAATCCAACGATCACCATGAACGAAATCACTCGCATCCTGTCTGACATCGAGCAAGGGGCTCCCCAAGCCGCTGAGCAGCTCTTGCCACTGGTCTACGACGAATTGCGACAATTAGCAGCTGGAAAACTTGCCCAGGAGTCTCCTGGGCAAACACTCGAAGCGACGGCCTTGGTCCACGAAGCCTACGTCCGTTTGGTTGACACTCAGACTGTCCAAAATTGGAACAGTCGTGGGCATTTTTTTGCGGCGGCAGCCGAAGCGATGAGGCGGATTCTGATCGAGAACGCGCGGAGGAGAAACGCTGATAAGCACGGCGGTGGGTGGCACCGTCAGGAATTCCTCGAAACAGAATTGGCTCTCGAATCGACCTGCGATGCCTTTTTGGCGGTCGATGAGGCGCTTCGCAAACTCGAATCAGAAAAACCAGAAGTCACCAAGGTAATTGAGATGCGGTTTTTCGCCGGCTTGAAGTTGGAGGAGATCGCTACGGTCCTGCAGTTATCCGAACGCACTGTGTATCGCCACTGGGCGTATGCCCGCGCCTGGTTACGCCGTGAACTGGATCGCCCCGACTAACGATTTTCGGACTCGTTTCCCATTTTCTCGAAAACTAATGTCAGGTTTTTACAAAATATTTCGCACTGTCTATTGAACCCCAAGAGCCTCAAGTCACTGGTGCTGTGATGACCCCACAGAGAATGTCCGAGCAATCGATTTTTCTGGAAGCCATCGAGAAGGAAGAATCCGAGCGAGGTGCCTTCCTGGAGAAAGCCTGTGGAGATGACCACCGACTTCGGTCCGAAGTCGAGGCGCTCCTAGTGGCTCACCAGAGGTTACCGACACCGAATAAGGTAAACGTCGCCCCGCCACCGACTTTGGACGAACCCATCACCGAACGTGCCGGCACCGTAATCGGGCATTACAAACTCCTCGAACAAATCGGCGAAGGCGGTTTCGGCGTTGTGTTCATGGCAGAACAGACCACACCTGTGAAACGCAAGGTGGCTCTGAAAGTCCTCAAGGCGGGCATGGACACCAAACAAGTCGTGGCCCGATTCGAGGCCGAACGACAAGCGCTAGCCGTGATGGATCATTCGAACATTGCCCACGTCTATGACGGGGGAGTAACCAAATCGGGTCGGCCCTATTTCGTCATGGAATTGGTCAAGGGAATGCCGATTACCCAATTCTGTGACGACCACAAACTCGATACACGCGAGCGGTTGCAATTATTTCTTCAGGTGTGTCAGGCGGTCCAACACGCCCATCAGAAAGGGATCATTCACCGCGACATCAAACCATCCAACGTCATAGTGTCCTCGTACGACGGCAAACCGGTGGTGAAGGTCATTGACTTCGGGATTGCCAAGGCTAGGACCGGACACCTGACCGACAAGACGTTGTTCACCGGGTTTGCCCAAATGATTGGTACACCGCTCTATATGAGTCCCGAGCAAGCCGGGATGAGCGATCTCGATATTGATACGCGAAGCGACATCTACTCTTTGGGTGTGCTCCTTTATGAGTTGCTCACGGGGACAACGCCGTTCGATATAGATCGGTTCATGAAAGCCACCTTTGGTGAAATTCGTCGGATCATTCATGTGGAAGACCCACCCCGCCCCAGTCACCGCGTTAGCACCATGGGAGAGGCGGCGTCCACCGTATCGCAGCGGCGCAAAAGTGATCCTCGCAAACTATGCCAATCTCTGCGCGGTGAACTGGACTGGATTGTCATGAAGTCGCTCGAGAAGGACCGCAAGCGACGCTATGAGACGGCCATTAGCCTGTCCGCGGACGTTCAACGTTTTTTGGACGGCGATCCAGTCCAAGCCTGTCCGCCATCGACATGGTATCGCCTGCAGAAACTCGCGAGGCGACACAAGACTTTTCTGGCAACGGTCCTGATCGTTGGAGTCGTGCTACTCGCTGCTGTCGCCCTGCTATGGATGAAGAACCGCCAACTCGACGCAGCACTCGCCAGTGAAGAGAAACAGCGTAAACGAGCCGAAGATCGGACACAGACTGCCCGTCTCGCTGTCGATCGGATGTACACGGAATTCGCCAACCACATTCTCATCCACGAGCCGCACATGACCACGAAAACGCGGCGGTTTTTGGAATATGCCCTTAGCTTTTACCAGAAGCTTGCCCAAGAGAGCAGCGACGATCCCTTGGTTCTGGATCGAACAGTCAAGGCGTGGCAGATGATGGGAACGATCGAAGGGCGACTTGGCCGACAAGAGAAGGCCATCCACGCGTTCCAACAGTCTCTCAAGATCTGCGATCGCCTCGCCGGAGACGCCCCTGAGAAAAAAGAGGTTCGTTACTCACGAGCGTTGGCGCATCAAAACATGGGGGTAATGTTGCTGATCCTGGACCGTTGGGAAGAATCCCTCCACCAGAGCAGACAAGCCCAAGCCATCCTCACCAAATTGGTTCTGCAGTTTCCCAAGAATGAGCAATATCTGGACCAACTGGCAGCCGTATCGGTCAACCTCAGCAATGCTCTTCGGGGAAAAGGAGCCATTCTCGAGGCGATTGCGGAATGCCGACGCGGCATCGCAAGATGTGGTGGGGTCGATGCGCAAAACGCGTTGAGCGAAAAGCAAAAGAGACACATGGCCTCACTGCACGCCAATCTCGCCGCATTTCTCAGTGACTTGGATCGGTTCTGGGAAGCCGAACCGAGGTTCCAAGCGGCGCTCCGTCTACGACAGGAACTTGTTTCGCGATATCCCAACATCCCTGAGCACCGGCGAGAGTTGGCCGCAGCCTGGAATAATCTCGCAATCTTGTTCGACAGTACAGGTCGGCAGAGACGATCCATCAAGGCACACCTGGCTGCGATCCGACTGCGCCAACGGTTGGTCAGCGACTATCCTGCTGTGCCGTTCTATCGTAAAGAACTGGCCCGAAGTCACAGCAATCTCAGCAATGTTCTCATCGCTGTCGATCGAACTACCGAGGCACACGGCTCTTACAAGAAAGCCCGAGACATGCTCGAGCAACTCGTTCGTGACTTTCCCAAGGTCCCAGCCTACCGAGACGAACTGGAGGGAGCACGCTACGGCATGGGATCGACGTTGTTTCGGATGGGACGATTCGACGAAGCGTTGAGCGCCTTGAAAGCCCATGGTGGACACCAAGCCATCACCCACAATCTGCACGCGAAGACTTACAGCAAGACGTTGTTAGCCGTACTGTCTTTTCTGCGTGGAAACCGCAAAGAAGGCTCCCGACTGCTCGATCAGGCACTGCGCTGCCGACAGTCCGTCATTGAAAGCAATCCGAAATTACCCGACAAACGCACTGGCCTCAGTCACACCTTCCTTCACTCTTTGTCGGCGATGGGTAAACGCAACAAAGCCGAGACGGTGCTGCAAGCAGAAATCGAAATTCTCGAAAAACTCGTCAAGGCTCGGCCCAAGTCGGCGGCCCATCGCAATGAGTTGGCGGTCTTGCGTGGCATGTTCGCAGTTGACTTTGCGCCGAAACGAAGTGCCTTAGCCGCGAAGGAGGCATACCATCGGGCAATCGCCGAATCCGCCCGCCTCGTTGACGATTTTCCAGGCGTAGCAGAGTATCGTGAGAACCACGCCGGTGACTTGTGCAACTACGGCAAATTTCTCCTCGTGGATCTCAAACGGTCGAGGGACGCTGAGAAGGCCATGAAAGAGGCCACTGCATTGCTACGGCGCCTCGTTGACGATTTTCCAAAAACCGCGCGTTATCAGAAAGATCTTGCTGCCAGTCTTGGCAACTTGGGTGCCTTGTATTTGGGGACTGGGGACTTGAAGAAAGCCGAATCGGTGCTTCAAGAATCTGTCCAGTTGCAAGAACGCTTGGTTCAGCGATACCCGGCTGACCCGAATTATCACGCCGGCCTGGCCACCTCGCTGCACACCCTCGGTAGAACGCACTTCGATCGCAAACAGTTTGCCAAAGCTCGTGATTTTTTCCTGCGTGCCATGAAAGAACTCGAACTCGTGCGATCCATTCAGGTGAAACGCAGTGACTACAAAAAACATTTTCGCAACGTTGTTGGCATCCTTTTGTTGATCTTCTCCAGAACGAACGACCATGAGGGTTTGGCTCGCCTTGCCGAAAAAGTGCCCATCCTTTATCCCGACGAGCCGGATGAGGCGGAAAAGTACCTGAGGGCAAGTGGGCTGCTTGCCTCCTGCGTGCCCCTTGCCGAAAGAGATACGAAGTTGAGCGAAGCGGAACGGCGAGCAGCTGTTGATCGATACATGAAACGTCGCCAAGAGTTGGAGCGAGACGCATCGAAACGCCTACCCAACAACCCGCGACGGCACAACGAGGTTGCCTGGAGACGAGCTAACGCTCCCGAACCACGGTTTCGAAATCCAAAGTTGGCGATTGAACTTGCCGAGAAAGCGGTCGCGGCGAATCCCAAAATCGGCGGGTATTGGAACACGCTCGGAGTTGCTTATTTTCGTAACAACGAACCGAAGAAAGCCCGTCAGGCCTTGGAGAAGTCAATGAAGTTACGCTCCGGAGGCGACCCCTTCGACTGGTTGGTGATGGCCATGATCTGCCAGGGAGAGCGTCAAGCCGACAAGGCCCGCCGGTGGCATGACAAGAGTCGCGCCTGGATGAAAAAATATCGCACCAAGGACCACATTATCGAACAACTCCTCCAGGAAGCAGCCAGGACGTTACAAAGCGACAAACTGGCCCAATTGCAGGAACGATGGGAACAGCAGAAGCATCAACAACCACCAACGAAAACTCCCGCGTTCATTCGAGATCAGTTAACCCGCACGGATTTGATGGACAAGTTTCGACAAGGCAGCTTCGCCAAGCGATTCACTCGCGAGTTCGAACAGGGGAAACTGTACAACATCTCGCTCGTGAGCGGAGCGTTTGATACTTACCTTCGCCTGGAAACCGAGAAGGGACAAGTTCTGGGAGAGAATGATGACGCTGATGCGTTTCTCAATTCAGAGTTGATTTTCCTGCCCCCACGCAGCGGCAAGTATCGTCTCGTTGTGACGTCGTACAAGAGGGCGCAAACCGGCGTATTTTATCTTGTCATCAACAAGATGGTAAAGGCAGACGTGGTCAAAGATATTCGTGACCGACTCGATAAGAAGTGTCTTCTTCACAAGGGAAGTTATCACAAACGCTACAAGGTCAAGCTTTTGGACGGGTATACGTATGTCGTCGGGATGGCCAGCAAAGATTTTGACAGCTACCTCGCCATGAGAAATGGGGTGGGAAAAGTGGTAGTTCGGGATGACGACGGCGGCGCTGGTTGGAACGCCAAGTTCGTCTTCGTGCCGCAACGCGATGAAGAATTTGAATTCCTGGCCCGATCCTTCCGGCCACGTACTACGGGAGCCTTTCGTTTGACGATCCAGGCGTATCGCCGGCCCATAATGGCTCTGCCAAAAAAGAATAGCTCAAAGCCGCCAGCTGACTAGGTGGGCAGCTTTTAGAAACCAAGACGCTTTTTCCCGAAACACCGTTGAATCGAGGCAAACCCAACCGCACCGATTCGGTCGCCAAACTCAACCCTTACCGACCAGAACCAGGCTCGGGCGGACAGTCTGCGCGCCCAGAGCGACGGATTTATCGTTCTCCAGCAGACCCTGCCTCTCAGAAGGAGACTGACCATGTTTCGAACCTCTTCCCTCAGTCGGAATCACCGCCTGCTGCGTGACTGTGCTCACACGTGGAGCACGGCCTCGCGCTGTTTCCGGCCCGGTCTCGATGTCCTCGAGGACCGGACCCTGCCGAGTACCTTCACTGTCGTCAATACAGATGACTCGTCCCCCGGTTCGCTCCGCGACGCGATCCAACAGGCGAACACCAACCCCGGACCGGACCTGATTACGTTCACCAAGAGAGTCCGTGGCGAGATCACCCTGACTAGTGGCGAATTGAACATCACTGACGACCTGACACTCGAAGGGCCAGGCGCCCTCCGCCTCGCGGTTAGTGGCAACGATTCCAGCCGGATCTTCAACATTTCTGGCAGTATCGAGGCGAGCATCTCCGCTCTGACGATCACCAAAGGAGTCGCACCAGTGGGCGGCGGCATCGCTAACTACGGAGGGCAGCTGTCCCTCGACCAGGTCGTGTTGGACGGGAACAGGGCGCAGGGAGGAACAGGACCCAACAGTAACGGCGGGGCCCTCTACAATGACACCCGGGCTACCCTCGAGATCAGCCACAGCATCTTCGTCCACAACAAGGCCATCGGCGCAGCGGGTACCTCCACCGTCAATGGCCAGACAACCTTCGGAGGGGCCGTGGAGAACCTCGGCCAAGCCGTCATCACCCACAGCACCTTCCTCGACAATGCCGTCCTCAGCGGAGATAGCGGTCCTGGAACCAGAGCGGGCAACGCCGGGGGTGGGGCCATTGCCAACCGCCAAGGCGCCGATCTCACTCTTACGGACAGTTTCTTCGCAGGCAACCAAAGTCTGGCCGGCCATAAACTAAGCAGCCTTCCTGGACAACCCAACGGCAATTCCAGTGGGGGCGCCCTCATCAACAATTTTGGCGCGACTGCCTCTATTGCCCGGACCCAATTCATCTCCAACCGCGCTGTAGGCGGTGACGGAACGACCTATGGCGTCCTGGGCGGGTTCGCCATCGGCGGTGCTGTGGCGACCTTCTTTTTCGGAGCCAATGTGAGCATCGATCAGTCCTCCTTCCTTCTCAACGAGGCAATCGGTGGTGCCAGCGGTCCCGGCGCCTCGGGCGCGGGTGCTTCGGGAGGCGCGATCGTTGCTCAGGGGGGACCAGCCCCCGGAATCCCGGCCTTCCTGACAGTCACCAACAGTGTGGTGACGGGGAACCGAGCCGTTGGTGGGTTGGGCGGCTCCGGAGCAGCGGGTGGACTTGGCGAGGGTGGAGGCGTCAGCTCCACATTCGGGGCAATGACGACGATCGACGGCAGCTGGGTTCTCAGCAATGTGGCTCAGGGCGGCCGTGGTGGTGACGACGGTGACGGTGGCGTTGGCCAGGGTGGAGGGTTCGTCAACGGTTCTTTCCCACCCTTCCTTCCCACCTCCCTCCTGGTCACCGACTCGACGATCGCGGGGAACACGGCCCTCGGTGGTGCGGCGGGTGCTGGTGGTAACGGCGGGGATGCCTTCGCCGGTGGCTTTTACCACGAAGGCCCGGTGGACTCCGTGCTCCGCAAAGTCGTGATCGCCAGTAACTTTGTCCTCGGTGGAACCGGCGTGATCGGCGGAAGCGCCTTCGGAAGTGGGGTCGCAGCAGTTCCCTCTCCCTTCGCTTCAGCTGTTGGGGGAGGTTCTGTCACCCTCGAGGACGCTAGCATCCGTCACAACCAAGCCCTCAAGGGACAAGGCAGCCTCACCGACGGAGAAGGTATTGGTGGCGGGTTGTACGTCGTCGAAGCGCTCGTCACGTTGGTAGACGCCACGGTCGAGAACAACAATGCTTCGACAGCCTTCGACGACGTATTCGGCCCTGTCTTCTTCCCCTAAGTCGCGGGACCAGTGCCAAGCGGCGGGTCGAGAGCTCCGGTCTGAGCAAAAACCAGATCGGAGCTCTCGATTTGGTGGCCCTGCCCATGGCTACGAGCATGACGAGAACGATGTCATAAGCGAACCAGTGGCCACAGGGACACGGCTCACGATTGTCGGTGATAGGCGAGTGCGATCGACGGATCTGGCTGCCATCTTTGCGGTCGTGGCGGATGCGACGAACAACCCACCCGAGGACGATTAGTTTCTCGCGATTCCCAGACACTATTTCCCACACCGTATTCACAGTTTCTCTTTTTTTCGGAGTATTCCAATGACCAACGTTCACCAACACAAACCTACCTGCTCTCCCATCAGACCAACCTTGGAAAGGCTCGAAGATCGAACCGTCCCTAGCACGTTGCAGGTCACCAACCTCAACGATAGTGGGGACGGCTCACTCCGTGCCGCGATCGAGCAAGCGAATACCTCTCCCGACGCGGATGTGATCCGCTTTGCTCGAAAGCTACGAGGGACCATTCACCTTGAGGGTGAGCTGACAATCACAGACGATCTCACCATAAACGGGCCGGGCGCCCAACGCATCACCCTCAGTGGCCAAGCCAATCATCGCGTACTACGCATCGACGACGGCACACTTACCAAGATTCAGGTCACAATAAAGGGCCTGAGGATTACCGATGGAATGGCGACCGACAACGTTCTCAACCCGAATCCCGACCCAGGTTTGGAAAGTCTGGAAACGAACGTAACAGGCGGCGGTGGTCTGCTGAACGTCGGCGAAACTGTTCATCTGCGTCGGATTCGTTTCACCAACAATCAAGCGTATGGTG
>CAYYUU010000207.1:0-1419 GCA_964474955.1 uncultured Alcaligenaceae bacterium
GCGCGCGTGGGCCGGAACAAGAGAGAAGAGCTGGATAAAGGTTGAGAGGAGGGCAAGATGCAGAAAGTGAGGCGTCGCAAGAGTGGGTTGGGGCTCGTCCGTTGGTGCATGGCCGGTCTCGTGATGGTCGCCATGGCCACGACGGCGAAAGCCGAAATCACAGAAACCCGCGATTATGTTGTTTTCGTCGACGGCAAGCAAGTCGGAACCACGCAACGAGTCATCACCGAACACGACAATGGTTTCATTACGGTGACGTCCAACGTGAGCGTGAAAGTCAGGATCCTCATCACGTATCGATACAATTATCGCGGCAAGGAGATTTATAAGGGATATCAACTTCACAAGCTCGAGGGGAACTGTCAGGACAACAGAACTCTATACACCGCCTCGGCCTACCTGACAAAAGATGGTGAGAATTTGGTCGTCTCCAACAAAACCAAGCAAACCATCGGACCAGTTCACGCCTGGAGCACGAGTTTTTGGAAACTGCCTCATCGAAAATATTTCAACAAGAAACTCCCGCTGCTCGATTCGGAACATGGCGAACTCATTCCGGGCAAGTTAGTCTACGTCGGCAAAGAAAACATCAAAGTCAGCGGCAAACTCCAAACCACCTATCACTTTCGAGCGTTCAAGAAATCGCTCCCGGTCGACTTGTGGTTCGACGCCCAACACAGAATGGTTCGGCAAGAGTTGACCCAACAAGGACACCGCACTGTCATCCAAATGACGAACGTCCGGCGACAGTGAAATTCCGCCGAGGTGCACGCCGCAACAAAAGCCACCTGCGCTAAATGTTCTTTGTTCGCTCCGGTGGCTTTCCGCTGCATCGCAGCAAAAGCCACCTGCGCTGCTCTTGTCCCTCTCTCCTCGCGCTTCGGGCTGGTGTCAAACCAACTATCCAAAGCGCCTGAAGCATTGTTTCCCGCTTCGCTCAAGGTCCTCGCTCGCGCTTCGGGCTGGTGTCAAACCACCCAAATTCAGAAGCGCCTGAAGCAATTATCCCGCTTCGTTCAAAGTCCCTCGTTTCGCTCATGTCCCAAGCGAAATGCAAAACCTCCCATAGCGGCACCTCGCAGCGCACTTCAAAATAACAAACAAGAGATCAAGTTAGGCGTCCTTTCGCGGAGCGAAAGACGACACTTTCCAAATCCGACACGACCATAGCGAAACAAAACACAGAAGACACGATCAACGAAGAAACTGCGGCGAATGTCGCGCAAGCATTCGTTTGGCGGTTCCAGAAAGTTCGTGAGGCGACAGATGGGAAAACGGCGATTTTGGCTTTTCCGATTTTGGGGGAGAAAAATTGCCTCCTCCTGGGTTGTTATTTTAGAGAAGGGAGATTAGCATGTACAAAGTTTCACTAAAGAATGACACTGCAAGAAACCGAGTTAAGTGGATGAGGATTTGCCG
>CAYYUU010000207.1:1429-9497 GCA_964474955.1 uncultured Alcaligenaceae bacterium
CGGCGGTGGCCCTACGTGCTCGCCGCGCTCGTGGGCGTGTGGCTGGCGATCGCCCTGATGGGCGGATTTGCCGAAGTTGATGTTGGGTCTGCAAACCTTACACAAACTTCACACTTGTGAGGGTTGAGGTGCGTGCTAGAATCCGTTTGCAGACCCTGTGCTAAGATCAGATAGAACATCGACACGACAACGAACGAGCTGTTGCGAACCGGAGAATAACGCAGCATGGCCGAAAATATCCAAAATGCCTCGATCGTCCAGGAGACTAGACGGCGATATTTGACATACGCTTTATCCGTGATTACGTCGCGAGCTTTGCCCGACATTCGCGATGGTCTCAAGCCCGTGCAGCGGCGAATCCTCTACACGATGTACCAAGATTTGCGACTTTACGCGGATGCGAAACCTCGTAAATGTTCGAAGATCGCCGGGGACGTCATGGGGAACTATCATCCCCACGGAGATAGTGCGATTTACGACGCCTTGGTCCGGTTGGCCCAAAATTTCTTGATGCGGTTTCCCCTCGTCGATGGCCATGGAAACTTCGGATCGGTTGACGGAGATCCACCGGCTGCGGCGAGGTACACCGAAGCGAGATTGACGGCTCTTTCTGAGAGTCTCATGTCGGAACTTCGTCAAGAGACGGTGGACATGCGGGCCAACTACGACGGGACGACCCAAGAACCGGTCGTGCTTCCCGCCCAGTTCCCGAATCTGCTCGTCAATGGGTGTGCCGGGATTGCCGTGGGGATGGCGACGAACATTCCGCCTCACAACCTCAACGATACGATCAAGGCCGCCATCTTGCTAATCGAGAACCCGGAAGCAACGACGGCCCAACTCCTCGACAAACTCAAGGGGCCGGATTTTCCCCTCGGCGGAAAGCTCCTGTCGGACCGCTCGACTCTTCGGAAAATCTACGAAGAGGGAACCGGGACAATCAAAGTCCAGGGCGAATGGAAACTTGAGAAAAATGGCAAACGCGAGCAAATCATCATCACGTCGGTGCCGTACACGGTCAACACCGACAAACTGTCCGAATCGATTGGCGATATCATCGAAAACCGAAAGCTCCCACAACTCACGGGGGTTGTCAACGAATCGAGCGATGAGGTGGGCATCCGAATCGCCCTCGACTTGAAGGCCGGGACGAATCCCGAAATCGTGATGGCTTATCTGTATCGGCACACGCAGCTGCAAGACAATTTCTCGTACAACATGACGTGTCTGGTTCCGGGCCCCGAAGGGACGCCGCAGCCCGTCAAAGGAATCGGCCTGAAGGACATTCTTCGACACTTCCTCGATTTCCGCTACGAAACGGTGAAACGCCGTTTCGAGTATCAACTCCGAAAGCTCAAGCAACGAATCCACATTCTCGAAGGCTTCGAGATCATCTTCAACGCGCTCGACGAAGCCATCCAAATCATTCGCCAAAGCGACGGCAAGCAAGATGCTGCCGAGAAGCTCATCAAGCGATTCGAGATCGACGAGGAACAGGCCAACGCGGTCTTGGACGCGCAGCTTTATAAGATCGCCAAAATGGAGATCGAAAATATCCGAAAGGAACTCAAGGAAAAAAGGGCCGAAGCCGAGCGGATCCAGAAGATCCTCGATTCCGAAACAGAGATGTGGGGCGTCATCAAGACTGAACTCACCGAACTTGGCTCCAAATTCCAGGAACGTCGCCGGACCAAGCTGGCCACGTCCGATGATCAGCTTGATTTCGACGAGACGAACTACATCGTTCGCGAAAACACCAACGTCGTCATCACCCGCGAAGGTTGGATCAAACGTGTCGGACGTATTACCGCCGACGAGAACAACGGTGAAGTCAAGATCAAAACTCGCGTCCGCGAGGGCGACGAAGTGCTCGCCGTCGTGCCGGGAAACACGATTCACCATGTTGTGTTTTTCGCCGACGACGGGACGGCGTACACGCTCAAGATGACGGACGTTCCGGCAAGCTCGGGTTATGGCGAGCCGCTGAGCAAGTATCTCAAACTTGGGGACGATGTCCGAATCATCGCCGCAGTCACGACGGACCCAAGGTTCGTTCCCGAAGAAATGGCTGCGGCCAACGGAACGGCTCCGGGACCTTATGTGCTGGCCGTGACGAGTCTCGGTCAAACGTTGCGAATTCCTTTTGCGTCTTATCGAACGCCATCGACGAAAGCTGGTCGGCGATACATCCGCCTTGGGGATAACGACAAGGTCGTGATGGCAAGTATCGTGACCGACGAAACGGGCGTGATGGTGGCGTCGACGTCGGGACACGTTCTGCATTTCCCGATCGAACAAATCAACATTGTCGGGAGCGCGGGGAAGGGCGTTTTGGCCATGAAGCTCAAGGAAGGCGCGAAATGCCTCGGCGGTGCCTTGATCTCGAAAAGGCGAGACTTCCTGAAAGTCCGAACGACGGGAGGCAAGGAAATGGAGTTTCGTCCGACCAAGTACGAAGCCGTCAGCCGCGGAGGAAAAGGCATCGAAGCCGTCAAACGAGCCGGATTTGCTGAGGTCATCGCGCCGCCCATCGAACTCGTTGACTGGGACAACGTCGAAGAACTCGACGCGAAAACGAAGAAGACATCGGCGGACCGGAATGGGAAGCAAGGCGAGTTGTTTTAAGAGAAGGGAATTGGGATTATGGAACAGGGAATAGAAAGACAAAGTCTCACGCGAAGACTCGAAGGTGCGAAGGAAAGAAAAAGAGAAAACCAAAGGCAAGCGTTCTTTCGCGGAGCGAAAGGCAACACCCAAAAACACACCAACCCGAAGCGCGAGCGAGGAAACGAAAACAAGCGTCCTTTCGCGGAGCGAAAGACGACACTCCAACAGAAAAACAAAAATGAGGAATCGATTTTGTTGATAAAGCGATGAAACTTTATCCCTACGTCGGCCCAATCGAAATCCGGGAACGTTGTCGTAATGCTCCAAAAGGAACCGTTATCGCATCAGCTCAGGATTTGGAAAATTGGATCGAAGGCCGCGATGTCGAACGCAAAGAAGAGTCCGTCGTGATCTTGACGTTCGTGATCGACGAACAGGAACAGCTCCGTGTGGCCGAAAGAAATTCCGAACACGTCGCTTGCGCCGGTGGCGAGTCAGTGTTTTCGGCGGGCGAGATGTTCGTGCGAGTTGACAAACAATGGATCGCGGAGGAGATTTCGAATCAGTCTACGGGATATTGTCCTGAACCCGAATCGTGGGAAGTTGTTTCCCGAGTTCTGGATCGAATCGGAATCGCCCATCCGGGAGAGTTTACCCAGGAGATTGTGTTTCGGCTTTGTCCCGAATGTGGCGAACGAAATATTGTCAAGGACGAGTGGTTCGTGTGTGCCGTCTGCGAGTCGGAGTTGCCGAGGGAATATAATTTCGGAGACGAAGCCGTTCGAGAAGGGAATCGTTGATGGCGATGAACGATTGGGATCAAATTGGTAGATCCCTCGTCCACCTCGACCCCGAGGCATTTTTCGAGTGGACGCTCAACTTTCCACGAACCGAAAAGTTCTTCCTGCGATGGGCGAATACTCGAAATGTTCCGTTCGTTGGACAATCCGACCGGGTCCGGGACCATGTTGCCATTTTTGATGCCCGGGACAGAAACCACGAACCGTGGGCGGTCGTTGTCGAATTGCAAGCGGATCCAGACTCGGAAATTCTCGGACGGATGTACGTCTACTGTGGGTCGGTTTGGAACGAATTAAAACCGGACGAGCTTCGTGGGAGTCGGCATCGTGTTTCTGGCCTTATCGTCAACATGACCGGGCAGGGAACTGTCCATCCGGAAGAGGAATGGGAACTCGCGGAATTGAAATCTCTGGGGAGTCAGAAAACGATCAACGTTTCCGCAATCACGGCTCCGGCACTCCTTCATGAGATCGAGGCAGGGAAATTCGGCTTGGCGATCTTACCCTGGATTCCGTTGACACAAGGCGGCAACGAGGACGATATTATCCAACGGTGGAAAGACTTGGGCGACCGCGAACCAGAGGACCGAAAACGCGGTTTCTACAAAGATGCTGTGCTCGTATTCGCGGATAAGGTCGGATGTGGGCCAGCTTGGAATCAGGCATTGGAGGACTGGACCGTGGAACGATCTGCTATCGCTGAGGAATGGAGAAAAGAAGCCCACACCAAAGGATTTCAAGAAGGAAAAGAAGAAGGAAAAGAAGAAGGAAAAGAAATGGGTGTGGCAATCGGTCTTGCGGAAGCTCTCACGCTTTCTCTCCATACGAAGTTCGGAGAAGATGCTGCGGAAGTCGCAGCGAAAGTAACGCAAATCACCGACAGGGACTTGTTGCGGAATCTTGTTCAGGCCTTGCCCCAACTTGACACGTTGCCCGACTTCGAGAAACTCCTGGATGAGTCCACTTGACCGAAACTCTCCAGGATGCTCGAAAAAATGGGTCCTCGGGTTGCCGAAGGTTGGAGGATGGCAACTTGAACAGGTTGTGATCACCTCAAGATCCGTTTGACGAATTGCGACATTTTTTCGAATGACGCCACACTCACAACATCCGGAGCAATCCAAACAACCCGCACCACCCGACTCATCGGAACCACCAGAGGCAAACAACATATGGCGACTGCAACGAAAAAATATGGTGCCGAAAGTATCACAGTGTTGGAAGGCCTCGAACACGTTCGCCTTCGTCCGTCGATGTACATTGGCGGCGTCGGCAAACCGGGACTTCATCACCTCGTTTGGGAAATCGTAGACAACGCCGGCGACGAGTACCTCAACGGTTTTGCCGACACTGTCACCGTGACGATCCACAAATCCGGCAACGCCGTCACGATCACTGACAACGGTCGCGGCATCCCAGTTGATATGCATCCGAAGCACAAAAAGCCCGCCCTCGAACTCATCTTGACGGTCTTGCACTCGGGCGGGAAATTCGGCGATGGTGAGGGATATATTCATTCGGGCGGGTTGCACGGCGTGGGTTCGTCGGTCGTCAACGCGTTGTCGAAAAAACTCGTCGCGACGATCAAACGCGATGGGCACGAATGGCGGCAGTCGTTCCGACGCGGGAAGGCGACCGGGAAGCTCGAACAACTCGGCGTCTCGCGGCAGACCGGAACGGCGATCTACTTCGAGCCCGACGAGGAAATCTTCAAGAGAACGCAATTCGACGCGGAACTCATCGAAGAACGCCTGGAGGCGATGTCGTACATCCACAACAAGCTCAAGCTCCTTTTCGTCAATGAAATGACGAAGGAAAAGAAAGATCTCTCGCACCCGGGCGGGATTCCCGAATACCTTGGCAAGATCATCGAACACGGCAAGAAGAAGCCGATCACCGAAACGGCCTTCACGCAGGCTCGCGACAACGGCGAGAAAATGGAAGTCGCTCTCCGGTGGACGGAAGCGACCGACGAATCGATCCGGTCCTACGTCAACGGGATTTATACGTCCGCGGGCGGGACTCACGAAAACGGATTCAAGCAAGGCATCGTCAGCGCGGTCCGCCGATACATGGAAACCCACGACGTGAAGTTTAAGGGGATCACGATCAACGCCGAGGACATCCGCGAAGGCGTCGTCGGCATCCTCTCGGTGTTCGTTCGCGAACCGATGTTCCAGGGGCAAACGAAGGAAAAACTCAACAACCCAGAACTCACCAACTCGATCCAAAATTTCGTATTGCCTTCGCTCGAATCGTGGCTCAACAACAACAAGACCGCCGCGGACCAAATTCTTTTCCGGATCAAACAAGCTGCCCAGGCACGTCAGGCGTCCCGCGAAGCCATCCAAGAGATCAAACGGAAATCGGCGGGCTCGCGGCGGAATAACTTGCCGGGCAAACTCGCGGACTGTCAATCCACGGACATTGGCAAGTCCGAATTGTTCATCGTCGAAGGTGATTCGGCAGGCGGTTCGGCCAAGCAAGGACGCGACCACAAGACTCAGGCCATCTTGCCGCTGCGAGGAAAGATCCTTAACGCCGAGGGACTTAGTATGTCGAAGGTGATGTCCAACGCCGAACTGTCGGACCTCGTTTCGGCCATCGGCACGGGCCTCGGCGACAAGTTCAACCTCGCTTCGTTGCGGTACGGCAAAATCATATTGCTCATGGATGCCGACGCGGACGGTCATCACATCACGACCTTGATGCTCGACTTCTTGTTCCGGCACATGCGGCAACTCATCGAAAAGGGCCATGTCTATCTCGCCCAACCGCCGCTTTACCGGGTCGACGTGGGCAAGGATACGCATTACGCCAAAGACGACGCGCACCTGGAAGAGATCAAGGCTTCGCTTCGGGCGAACGCTAAGTACGAGATTACTCGCTTCAAGGGTCTCGGCGAGATGATGCCGAAGATTCTGAAAGAAACGACGCTTGATCCGAAAAAGCGAACGCTCCTACAGGTAAAAATCGACGACCAACTCGTCGACGCGGATCAAACGTTTGCGGCGTTGTTGGGGAAGGATCCGGCGGCCCGGTATCGTTTCATCATGGAGCAAGCGGCCAAGGCAGATGCGGAAGAGTTGGATGTGTGAGCGGGGAACTTTCTTGGCACCGGCGAGATCAGGATTCGGAAGAGAATCGCCACGGATGAACACGGATGAACGCAGATGAACTCCGAGAAAAAAAGAAAAGGCCCACGGATGTTGAAGGCGAAAGATTTCGCGTATATTCTCTGGGGGATTCTGAACGAAGCGGAAGGGAGCGAGCAAAAACTGAGGGAGATCCTTGCCTCCAAACCGAAAGCTGTGATTGTTGCTTTCGATATGGAATTTCGCCGAGCAGCCGACAACTTGCGAACGATCGAAGTTTCGAACCAGAGCGAAGACGATCTCAAGGACCTCTATGCTCAAGTCGTCAGCAAAGGCAACGAATTTTACGACCACATCGTCGACCATCCCGACCGAATCCTGGAAGACACGAAGCCACAAGATCCTTGTTTTTATGGAATCTCTAGCGTAATCTTTTGGGAGCTATTCGGGGAAGACATTTACGTGCAAAAACTTCCCTGACCATTCACCTCGTTTCGTTGGTAATCTGTGTTTACCCGTGTTACTCGGTGGCCAGTGCTCTGTTGTTCCGCTTCCTCATTTTCGGAATTTCCACCACCCTCTTGCTCTTTCGGCCTTCCTGTCATATCGTTGGCAACACAAGTTGGTGAGATGACATTACTTGCGCACTGCTCTCCCGGTTCGCAATGAAATCAGTTGTTGTGGGGAGGACCGCAGCATGGCCGATGCGGAGAAGCCGACGAACGAGAACAAAAGTTTTCTCGGCGACTTATTCCAAACGCGTTATCGCGAGGTTACGCCCGGTGCCATCATCTTTGGCATCTTGTTCGGAATCATCCTGAACGCGTCGATTACTTACGCTGGCTTGAAGATTGGCTTCACGATTGTCGGGAGCACCGTGGCCGCAGTGGTCGGTTTCGGTGTGCTGCGTGGGTTGCTGCGTAAAGGATCAATTCTCGAAACGAACATCGGACAAACGATTGCGTCGTCGATCAATGCGGCGGCTCCCGGAATCATCTTCACCGTGCCGGTGCTGTATCTGTTGCACACAGGCGATCCAAGCCAGGCCATGACGACCGAACGATTTTGGCTCATCACCCTCGCTGGGATTGTCGGGGGGCTTTTGGGGATCGTCTTCATCGTTCCGTTGCGGAAGCAGATGATCGACATCGAACGGTTGCGATTTCCGACCGGAACGGCCGTCGGCGCGATCTTGAAGTCTCCCGGAGCCGGACCGAAAAAAGCTCTGATGCTCCTCGCGGGAGCCATTGTCGCGATGCTTATTTATCTTCCGACGGAACTGCCTGCGTTCAAAGTCGGCGGAGAAAAACTTCCGGGATATGGAAGTTTGAACTTTCGGCTGTCGGCCCCCGCGCCGGAGGAAGCAGAAAAAGGGGAAAACGCGGACGAAGGCGAGAAGAAGGAAAAGAGACAGTTGCCGCGCGAGGTCGACCGCGACGGAGACAATGAACCGGACCTCATCCTCACGGACAAGTCGGTCGACGTCGGGCGGTGGGTTGGGCTCCCGCCGACGATGCTGATGGTCTTCGCCTTCGCTCCATTTGCTTTCGGGGCTGGGTATCTCAC
>CAYYUU010000208.1:0-9487 GCA_964474955.1 uncultured Alcaligenaceae bacterium
GGCAAGAAGTTCTTCTCCGCGAAGGAGTTGGTATTCGTGTTCGATCTTCACGGCTGTCGTCCGCACGACAGTTGTCCGCAGCGTCAGCAAGTCATCGAAGAAGGCCGGCCGACGATAACGAACTTCGATTTTCGTCAGGACGAGAAGAAATCCCTTATCTTCCAAATCTTTGTAGGTCAACCCGCGCTGTCGCAAAAGCTCCACACGACCCTGCTCGAAATAGACCAGATAGTTCGCATGATGTAGCAACCCCATCCGATCCGTCTCGGCATACCGCACACGGATTGTTGTGTCTGCCGTGTCCATGGCTTTTCTCGAACCGTTCGGTTACCGAATGAATCCTGCCCGCGTGAACGGATAATACACAACAAGCGCCCTTCCCAACATCAGCCTTTGCGGGACCAATCCCCACGAACGTCCGTCGGAACTTTCCGGGCTATTGTCCCCGAGACAGAGGAAGTGCCCTGGCTGGACGTACAACGTGGTCACGCCGATCTCTTTGTAAGTGTTCCACTCGCTTGGATTTCTCCAGAACTGTTCGTTCGTGGCGGCAATTTGCTCGTAGGAACGATGTTCGCGTCGAGGGTCATCGGCCACGATTCCCCTTTGCAGGTGCGGATCGTAGTCGTTCAGTAACCCACCGCCACCGGGCGTGCGAACGTAGTAGGTATCCCGCCAAAGGTGAATGTGCGCGACCTTGATGGCGGCACCAACGCTTCCAATGTTGGCCGGTTTCAGGTCACTTTTGAGCGGTCCGGTGTTGACCCATATCTGGTCCTTTGCGTCGTACTGATACGGCGGTGAGTAATCGACCCCATGCCCCCACACCAGGGAACCGTTGATCCAAAGCGTTAATCGATGATCAAAGTTCGAGAACCGAATGCGATATCTGCCCGGCGACTTGACGGACGTCTCGGCAGAATCCAATTCGGTCTCGGATGCCTTGCCGTCTTTCGATTGACTCAACCGCATTAACTTACACCGGCCGTTCGACAAATCGAAGCGGACCTGAAAGTGATCGACGCCTTGTCGAAGCTCGACGTAGACTTGGCCATTGCTCTCCACGACTTCCAACTCGAATTCGAGCATCAAGTCGCCGACCCAGTTACTTCCGAAGTAAGGAAAAGGGCGACCTTGTGAGATATGGGAGTTGTATCCCAAAAAATCCGTGATCAGCTGGGGGTTTTTGTCCTCGTTTCCAAACGTTGGCCAGCTGCTTGGTCGGAGGATATGACGATATCGGAGCCATTCGACGTTCTCGCTCGACCCGTCGCTGGAGAACTTTTTGGAGTCGTCCGTGGACCAAGAGTTCGCCCCTTTTTCGGAAGCCCATCGTGGAGGAAACCCGGCCTTTTCGAGGTCCTTGGCTTGATGGTCGTTGTCGTAAACGATTCGTCGCATCGCGAGCATCACTGACGGCGGTTTCCGGATGATCTGGAACTGCGTCCCCTCCAGACCCGTTTTCCCCACGCCGTTGCGGAACTTCTCAATGGCTTTGGAGTCGTTCAAGTGTTGATAAGGCGGTTCCCACCAATCCAGCTTGGTCGAATGTTCTCCTCCCAGCGCCTTCGGATCGGGATAGTCGATGGCGTTGGGCGGAAGGACGAACAGTTGGCCCATGAAAATGGCAATCGTTTCCCCGGCGAGGCCAAGCAGTCGCTTGATATAGTTTGTGGGCACGCCGTCGTCGATCGGATCAGCGGGAAATCGGAACACGACCACGTCAAAGCGTTGCGGGTTCTCCACGCCGCTATCGTAGAGGTATTTGCTCACGAGCACCCGATCGCCGCTCCCGGAGCCACAACCGGTCGAGCAAATCAGGCTGAACACCAGGAGATACACCAGCGTCTTCTTCTTCATATGGCGAATTCACTTTCCGCTCAGCGACGATTCTTGTTGGTCCACAGCTGCTTTCGGCAATTGGGGCAAATATAGCCCAGCAGGGCGCCTCGCTCCCTTGGATTCTTCGCGACCTCGGAGCTACGATTGACCGTGAAGTGGTAGTTACATTCGGGGCACGTCACCGGTTGGTTAAAACCCAACAAAGTTGGCGCCATCGACCCCGTCGGAATGATGAACGCTTCGGCAACGAATGTCTTGAGCAACAACACCAACACGACCACGAACACAACCGTCTCGACGATCTCGCGAAAGACGTCTTTTGGGTGCGAGGGTTGCTTGATGACTGGCTTGGTCTCTTTCTTTTCTGGTGACTTGTCCTTCTCGGCCTTCTTCTTGGGAGATGGCTTTTTCTTCTTGGCAGCTTTGACGAATCCCTGCTTGGTTTTGGCTTCTTCTGACTGCTGTCGCGTCTTTTCGTCTGCCATGGGAAGTCTCTTGTCGTCCTGAAGATCTACGTATTGATCGACTCGGTTTATTCTATTGGCCCAGTTGGGTGTGGCGTCCGAAGCCGATTCATTGCAAGTCCCAAACCACTCGGCCAAGGATCTGATTTGCGTGGATGATTCCGCCATCGGGCCAGTGCCGACTGTCTTCGGAAATCGGGCTATTGTCGCCCATGACAAAATATTGGTTTGGTCCCAGGCGAACACCCCGCCCGCGAACACCATTTTGTCCATCTTGGGTATAGTGAACGTCTCGAAACAAACGAACCTTCCGAATCGTGACGTTCGCCCCACAAGCGCCAAACGCTATCGGGCACGCAACTGGCGTGCGAACCGACCTCGCCGGTAAGTCCAGTTCCACCGATTTGCCGTTCACTCGAAAGCAGAAACGCCGGTCCACCAACGCTATCTGTACATGGTAACAATTTCCCGGACGAAAAGAAATCTCGCCTGTGTGGTTGGAAAGTAGTAAGCACACTCCGTGTGCCGTTGTCTTCGTTTTGGAGTGCGGCGGCTCGACGCCGCTTTGGTATTTTTTGTTTTGTCTTTGTTTTCGTTTTGGAGTGCGGCAACGAAGCTGACGCTTTGGTCGTTTGTTTTGGGCTTTGTCTTGGTTCCTGTCGCCAAGTTCGCACGCTCCAAAATAACATCCGGACAACGACACATTTCGCTTTCCCCGAGTGCCGTCCGCTTTTCTTTTGGTAACGGCACACGGAGTGCGCCTACTACTTTGGTAACGGCACACGGAGTGTGCCTACTAATGTTTACCCACGTTCCCTTCGCACCAACTTTCACCAAGACCAAATCGCCACCATCGCAAATCCCAAACGCAACACCCCCGTTGTCTTCCGAAGCAATCGCATGGACAACGACGTCGCACTCCAGAGAAAAATCGTGAACGTGTTCGCGTCCAGAGAGTCTCTGGCGGTTGTAGACATATTCGTTGGCGATTGGGATGAATTTGTTTGTTGAGGGGAAAAAATTTCGGACATGGGCAACGGCGGGCACCATCTTGTGCGTTTGATTGCCCAACCGCAGCTTGTGGCCTTGACCATTTTGGTGTAGCGTCGCCGGGCCACTCAGCTTCCAGTGCGGCGTTCCGTCCGGGAGTGTCTGGCTCTCAAAGAAACACTGCCGCATGCCAATCATCTGCGAAAACGACCTGCGAACGAGTTGTCCGTCGATCCACACGTCGCCATCTCGGACTTCGACGTATTCTCCCGGCAATCCAACAATGCGTTTGATGAAGACAATCCCAAACAGTCGGAAGACGACGATTTCCCACCGTCTGGGCGAGCGAAATAAATACGCTGTTTTGTTGACCAAAACGCGGGAGCCGCTTCCTTTCCGGAGTCGATCCCAGTCGAGTCGGTCGCTCCGACATCGCGGACAATAGTGAAATGATTTTCCGCCGAGGGATTGCTTTGTGGGATCGGGCTTCTCTCCCATTCGCAGAAGATGCCCGCACGATTTACACGGCACCGACCAGTGATTACCCAGCAGAGTTGGTGCCATGCTTCCGCTCGGCACCGAGTAGACGCCGACCACGAACGCATCCGCCAACAACAACAAACAGAGCCCCAACACCGCCCATCCCACGAGACGCCGGAACCCTCGCAAACTCGGATTGCGGCAAGTTTCGGCATTCGGCTTCGGGTCACTCGGCATCGTTCGCGCACTTTCGAAACATTATGTCGGTCCGTAAGACGTACTTTCGTCCTTCGGTAACTTCCTGGCCCTCGTGAACGAGTTGGTGGGCAAACACAAGCGCCTTGCCTTCGCTCGGAGTGACAGTGAGCCACTTTTTCTTGGGCTTGAGAAAGCGAGTCGCCCCGCCCTCGAATCCACCATTGAGATAGATCATGAACGTGAGCTGACTCTTCTCACCGTTCTCCCGCAGGTAGTGACCATCGGAATGAGCCGCAAATTTCTGCCCGGGATCATATCGATAAAACCGAAACCGTTCGTTGAACCCGACGGCCTGCCTACCGAGCCAATTTGGAAGTATCCATTCTTTGGCTTTGTCCCATAATCGCTTGGCCAGATCAACATCATCATGGATGACGCGGTCGTTGTTCCGCACTTCCTTGATCATGACGCCACCGCTAGCCGTTGTGATCGTGGCTTCGTCGTAGCCGATTTCCTCGCTGAACTCGATTAGCCGTTGGCATTCGTCGGGGTCGAGAAAGTCGTGGATGACGAACAACGTTTCGCCGTCGAGGAGTTCTTTATTCATGAGATGATGCGGCCCTCACGATGTCATATTGGGGGCTGAGCAAGTCATGCGACGAGAAGTGTCGCTTGTCTTTGGTTTTAAAGTGTCGCCTTTCGCTCCGCGAAAGAACGCCTGACTTGGTTTTGTCTTGGAGTATTGCCTATCCTTGCTCCTCCCGTCCACCACGCATCTCAATGATCATTTCACGTTCGACACGTCCCAGAGTTTCACTTTGCAATCGGCCCCGACGGTCGCCATCGTGTTGCCATCGGGGCTGAACTGTATCGAGAAAACTTCGAAGTAATGAGCATCGAAACGGGCTTTGAGTTCACCCGTGAAAAGGTCTCGGAGTTGGAGTTCCGCCAGTCCCCATCTTTTTCCGTTGTTGCGTGCATCCTTCTTCAATCGATGGCCAAAGTTACCGAGCGCAAGGAGGTTTCTCTTGGGACATATGGCCGCGCACGGAAACTTCGATCCAGGATCCCGAATCGTCAATCTGGGTCGATGCGTCAGCGACTCCCAGAGTCGAATCGTCCCGTACATGTCGGCACTCGCAAGCATCTTTCCGTTGGGACTCCACGCGACGGCTCGTACGTCTCCTTTGTGTCCTTTCAAAGCACGTTTGAGCGTACCCGTTTGGACGTCCCACAGCCTGACATCTTCCTTGTCTTCGGCGTCACATCCGATGGCGAGAGTCTTTCCGTCGGGGTGGAAACAAGGATCGAAAATCCCGGGCTTGATCCAGGTGGCGTTCAATTTTCCCGTCGCAGTGTCCCAGAACCGCAGGCGTGTCCCCGGTTTTTTGCCTAACTCGATGCCATGGGTAACAAACGTCTTTCCGTCAGGGCGGAAGAAGATACTGAAGAACATCTCCGTTTTAGACACCGCCTTCAGCGTCCGAAGTACCTTGCCTATGCGTGCGTCCAGAAACTTGATCGTTCTGTGGTCGCAAGACAAAAGCATCGTGCCATCGGGGCTAAAGCAAAAGTCCTTGACCAAGGTCGGATGGGCCTGGAAAGCTGCCTTGCGTTTTCCCGTCGCAACGTCCCACAACATGATCCAGCCCTGAATTGCTCTCTCTGTCTTGGGATCGAACTCCCGCCCTCCCGTCGCGATGGTCTTGCCGTCGGGACTGAAGCAAATAGGTGCAAAATCCATGTTTTTGATTTTCAGAGTGGCCCGAAGTCGTTGGCCCAAACTCGGAGTCCCGACCCACAGAAGCACGATAATCGAAAAACACAAACGGCGAGCATTGTGGGACATATTCTTCTCCAAGACCGTTGGGTTGGCCGTGAATTTTTTCGGACATCTTGCACATCCCCAGATAAATCTCCGTGACGACTGCTCCGGTGCGGGCATCTTGCCGGTTCACGGCAACTGCGAGCAACTTTCCATCGAGGGCTGAAGCAAACAGCCCGGATGCTTTCGCATGGCATCTTCAGCGTGGCTTTGGGTTTGCAGGCTTCAAGTCCCAGAGAGTGAGGTGTTGGATACGAGTGCCCGTGTTACTTTCGATGAGGTTGAAATTCGCCGACGCAAGAATTTTACCATCTGGGCAAAAGGCCATGCCGGACCCACGCGTCTGGCCCGCAATGTGGCCGAGTTTGTGACTCGGACGATGGTGAGGTGGCTGACGGCGAGGGAAAGTACGCCGAACGTCAACCACCTTTCTCATTTGGTGTGCAAGAAAAGGAGCAAACCGAGCCACTTTTCCCACGCCCAAAAAAAGACACCCATCAAATCGTCTCATTCGTTGGCCTGGAAGAGTAAACAGCCAGGCCAACGGCCTGATGATGAACTCGGTCCGAGACGCTAACGCAAGTCCCAGATTTTGATGGTCTTGTCCGAACCCGCCGTGGCGTGTGTCTTCCCATCCGGGCTGAAACATACGGACAAGATCCAACTCGTGTGGCCTTTGAGAGTGGCCGTTTCTTGCCCCGTCTTGGTGTCCCAGATTTTGATGGTCTTGTCTTGACTGGCCGAGGCGAGCGTCTTTCCATCGGGCCTGAAACTTACCGACCTCACGGCACCTTTGTGTCCTTTGAGGGTGGCTGTTGTTTGCCCTTTCTGGACGTCCCAAAGTTTGATGGTCTTGTCCCGGAATCCTCCAGACGAAGCTAAAGTTTTCCCATCGGGACTGAAACGCACTGCCCGAACTTCGTCTGTGTGTCCTTCGAGAATGGTCCTTTGTTTTCCCGTTTTGACGTCCCAGAGCCGGATCGTCTCGTCGACACCGGCCGAGGCGAGTGTCTTTCCATCAGGGCTGAAGCTCACAGAGGAAATCGCGCTTTTGTGACCTTTCAAAGTAGATTTGAGCGTCTGTCCCCAGCTAACGGGTACGTGCGATAGAAACAAAATGCCACACACGAGCACGCCGAGGGGTCGCAACCAAAGTAATGTTCGGTGAGCCATCCGAATTCTCCTTCTCAGTCATCGTACGTTGTGAACGGTTATTCTCGGACTTCTCAGCACTGTGGCAACGAGAAACCCATTCGGCCAACGAATGTCAGCGGGAAGAAGCGTCCGATCCACGCTTTGTGGTTACCGACAAAGCCCTCGCCAGCCCAATCCGAAATGCGTATCTTGGAACCAACGAAGAAGATTTCAAAACCACTGCACCGAACCTATTCCACCCACACTTCGACAACAGCACCAACGAACGGAGGGACCCGTGGAAGAAAAATCCTACGAGTGTTTTGACCTGGAACGAACCATCGACCTAATTGCCAAGTCGGTCGGCGTCAAGCAATCTCAGGCGAAGGGTGCCGTCGAATTATTGGACGACGGGAACACTATTCCGTTCATTGCCCGATACCGAAAGGAAGCCACCGGGAAGCTCGACGAGCAAGCCCTCCGCGCGATCGAAGATGCTCTTTCGATGTATCGCGAGTTGGCCCAGCGGAAAGCCACGATCCTCAAGACGATCGACCAACAAGGCAAACTCACGGGCGAACTCGAATCGCAAATCAAAGAGTGCATGGACAAGAAGTTTTTGGAAGACCTCTACCTGCCGTTCTAACCGAAGCGGTCCTCGCGGGCGACGTCAGCCCGAGAACGCGGGCTCGAACCACTCGCAAAGATGCTCCTCTCGCAACAAAAATTAGATCGCCCAAAGGACCAACTCCTCGAGCAGTTCGTCTCGGAAGAAAAGAAAGTTCCCGATGTCGCCGCGGCTTTGCAAGGGGCTTGCGACATCATCGCCGAGGAGTGGTCCGAGGACGTCGAAGCTCGAAATTGGATGCTCCAACAAGCCAAACGAGCCTACATCGTGTCGCAGGTCAAACGCGGCAAGAAGGAGGAGGGCTCGAAGTTCGAAATGTACTTCGACTATCGCGAGCCGATCCGAAATGTCCCTTCGCATCGGTTGCTCGCCATGAAACGCGGCGAGGCCGAAGGAATACTGAAACTAAGCATCGAACTCGACGACGAGGCCATCGTCGGAAGCCTCCAGAGGCGATGGGTTCGCAATCCTAACTTTGATTTTTACGGCGAGTTGATACGGACCGTCGAGGACTGTTACTCGCGACTCCTCAAGCCAGCGACGGATTCTTCCGTATTGCACGAACTCAAGGATAATTCCGACGACGAGGCCGTCGCCGTCTTCGCCAAGAACCTCCGCGAGTTGCTCCTCGCGCCTCCTGCCGGCCCGCAAGTCACGATCGGAATCGATCCCGGTTTCCGGACAGGCTGCAAAGTGGCCGTGGTCGACGGGACCGGGAAATTTCTCACCAACACTACCATCTATCCGACCCCTCCCAAGTCGGACCTCGAAGGCGCTTGGCGGACCCTCCAGCAACTCATCACGAAGTACAACGCCAAGCTCATCGCCATCGGCAACGGTACGGCGTCGAGAGAGACCGACTCGTTCGTGACGAAGCTCATCAAGGACGAAGGTCTCGACGTCACGAAGGTCGTCGTCAACGAATCCGGTGCGTCGATCTATTCGGCCAGTGAGATCGCCGCCCTGGAATACCCTAATCTCGACGTCACCGTTCGAGGGGCCATCAGCATCGCCCATCGCCTACAAGACCCACTTGCCGAGTTGGTGAAGATCGATCCCAAGTCCATCGGCGTCGGGCAATACCAACACGACGTCAACCAGACGTTGCTGAAAAAATCTCTGGATCGCGAGGTCGAGTCGTGCGTCAACTCGGTCGGCGTTGACGTGAACCTGGCGAGTGCTCCGTTGTTGTCGTACGTTGCGGGGATTGGCCCAAAACTCGCCCAACGGATCGTCGAATTTCGCGACGCGACAGGTCGTTTTACGAACCGTAAACAACTCACTAAAGTCCCCAAACTCGGCAAGAAGGCGTTCGAACAAGCCGCCGGATTCTTGCGAATTCGCGACGGGCAACAACCTCTCGATGACTCGGCGGTCCACCCCGAGAGTTATTACGTCGTGGAAAAAATGGCGTCGCGTCTGGGCGTGTCGAGCAAGGAGTTGGTGGGCAATGCGTCGTTGGCCGGCAAGCTGCGTCCGGACGAATTCATCGACGACAAGGTAGGACTCCCCACCGTCCAAGACATACTTGCAGAACTAGCGAAACCCGGACGCGACCCCCGGAGCGAATTCAAGGTCGCGGAATTTGCCGAGGGCGTGAACGAACTGGAAGACCTCACCGAAGGGATGATTCTCGAAGGGGCCGTGACGAATGTGACCAAGTTCGGTGCGTTCGTCGACATCGGGGTCCATCAAGATGGGTTGATCCACATTTCCGAATTAGACAATCGGTTCATCGAAGATCCGAGCGACGTCGTTTCCGTGGGAGACGTTGTCAAGGTCAAGGTGCTCAACGTCGACCTCCAGCGCCGAAGGATTGGGTTGGCGCGAAAACAAGCATTGGGCGGGTGAGCTGCCCCACCGAAGGAATCAGGCGAACGCAAACCGAAACTTCTCGTTCGAGCGACCTGCAGCCCATGCAAATTC
>CAYYUU010000209.1:0-9450 GCA_964474955.1 uncultured Alcaligenaceae bacterium
TTTACATCTTTCGGAATTCGACCTGACCGACGAGGACCTCGACCGACAGGTCGTGAGTGCGTTCGTCGGCCTGCCCCAAAGTACATTGATGGAACTCATCCAGGCCCTCTGGGAAACGTACTGCGGGACCATCGGCGTCGAATACATGCACATCCAGGACACGCACATTCGGCGGTGGTTGCAAGAACGAATGGAGCCACGCCGGAACAAACCCAACCTCACCCATCGCCAACAGTTCCGCGTGTTGATGGACTTGCAGTTGGCCGAGATGTTCGAAAAGTTCTTGCACACCAAATTCCTCGGACAGAAACGATTCTCGCTCGAAGGAGGCGAAACACTCATTCCCGTCCTGGAGGCCATCGTCGAGAAATCCGCGGACCTGGGCGTTCGGGAGATCGTCATGGGCATGGCCCATCGCGGCCGGTTGAACGTGTTGGCGAACGTGCTTGGCAAACCGTATGAGGAAATCTTTACCGAGTTCGACGACCAGTTCATCCCGAATTCCTTCGATGGGGACGGAGACGTCAAATACCACCTCGGGTTCTCAGCAGACCGGGAGACCCCACACGGACACAACATCCACATCTCACTGACGCCGAACCCAAGCCACCTCGAAGCCGTCAATCCCGTCGTCGAAGGTCGGATGCGGGCCAAGCAACCGCTCTTCGAGGATACCGAGCGAACGAGAGGTTTGCCGTTGTTGATCCACGGAGACGCGGCCTTCGCGGGACAGGGACTCGTGGCCGAGACGTTGAATCTTTCCCAGCTTCGAGGATATCGGACCGGCGGCACTATCCACATCATCGTCAACAATCAGATTGGGTTCACGACCGCGCCGATCGACGCGCGGTCGACGTACTACTGCACGGACGTCGCCAAGATGATCCAGGTGCCGATCTTCCACGTCAACGGCGAAGACCCCGAAGCGGCGGTGTACGTTGCCGAATTGGCAATGGAGTTTCGCCAAAAGTTCCACTCCGACGTCGTCATCGACATGTATTGCTATCGAAGACGCGGCCACAACGAAGGCGACGACCCGGCGTTCACGCAACCCCTCATGTACTCGAAGATCCAGGACCGCCCGACTTTGTCGGAGATCTACACGGAGCAACTCGTCATGCGGGGAGATTTAGCCGTCGACGAGGTCGAGAGCATCAACGAAGAATTCCGCCACAAACTTCAAGACGCCCTCAACGAAGTCCAAACGAGTCCGCCGGAGGTCATTGGGATGCAAGGGTACACCGGACGGTGGGAGGGAATCGGACGTCGGTACGACGCCAAACCGGTCGACACGAGCGTCTCTCACGAAACCCTCAAAACCATATCGGACGGTCTGGTTCAGGTTCCCGAGCCGTTTACGATCCACCCGAAAATTGCCAAGCAACTCGAACAACGAAGGCAACGTTTTGACAAGGGAGAACCGGTCGATTGGGCGTTCGCCGAATTGCTTTCGTTCGGTTCGTTACTGCTCGAAGGGACTCCCATCCGGTTGAGCGGACAGGATAGCCGGCGGGGGACGTTCAGCCAGCGACACTCTGTGCTTTACGATGCGCAAAACGGCGAGCCCCACATCCCACTCAATTCTTTGGCCCCCGATCAGGCGTTGATGAGTATCTTCGACAGTCTGCTTTCGGAAGCCGCCGTCCTGGGATTCGAATTCGGGTACTCCCTCGACACGCCCGACGGCCTGACTCTCTGGGAAGCCCAGTTCGGTGATTTCGCCAACGGAGCGCAGGTCATCATCGACCAGTTCCTCGTTTGCAGTGCTTCGAAGTGGCAGCGAGATAGCGGTCTGGTCTTGCTCTTGCCGCATGGCTACGAAGGCCAAGGGCCGGAACACTCGAGCGCCCGGTTGGAAAGATTTCTGCAGCTATGTGGCGAAGACAACATCCAGGTCTGTAACTTGACGACGCCCGCCCAGTATTTCCACGTCTTGCGCCGCCAGATGCGTCGGAACTTCCGAAAGCCGTTGATCATCATGACGCCCAAGTCGCTGCTGCGCCATAAATTGGCGGTCTCGCGTTCGGAAGAATTCACCGACGGACGTTTCCGCGAAGTCATCGACGATCCCAAATTTGCCGACAATTCGGATTCCGTCGAGCAGGTCCAACGAGTCTTGTTGTGCTCCGGCAAGGTGTACTACGACCTGTTGGCGGAAATGAAAAATCATCCGACCGACCACATTGCCATCGTCCGGCTGGAACAGTTCTATCCGTTTCCGTACCAGCGGCTGCGCGAAATCGTCGGGAAGTATCATGCGGCCGACGATTGGATTTGGGTTCAGGAAGAGTCCGCGAACATGGGCGGCTGGACGTTCGTGGCACCGAAATTGCGGTACGTCAGTTGTGATGTGAAATACGTCGGGCGAGACACTTCGGCGAGCCCGGCAACCGGATCGAAGAAAATCCACGAACGCGAACAGAAAGAACTGGTGGAAGCCGCGCTGACGCTTCCCGCTCCGCACTACGTAAAGGCCCAGAGCGTTTTGGCGGCCGCGAAGGCACAATCGAATGGGCCGCTCGCGGGGTCGTAAGAGTGCTTTTGAATGTTGGTCGGGGGACGAAAAATGCAAAAACATTCCTCGCAGAAATTCTCGGCTCTCAACTTTCGTCGAACATTTTCAGAGGTATATGATGGCTGTTCCTGTAACTGTGCCTTCGGTCGGCGAGTCGGTTTCCGAAGGGGTCATTTCCGCTTGGTTGAAAGCCGACGGAGACCGAGTCGACGTCGACGAGCCGATCTTTGAATTGGAGACGGACAAGGCGAATCAAGCGATCCCTGCGCCTGCTGCGGGAATTCTGCGTATCGCGGTTGAAGAGGGCGAAACCGTTTCGGTCGGGTCCGAAGTCGGCACCATCGAAGAACAACAAAAGGCCGAATCCAAGGAATCGACCGATGCGGAAGACGACCAGCAAGGCGAAGCAAGTTCGAAAAACGATCGGCCCGAGAAGGCCGAGCAAGCCGAAGACCAGAACGCCAAGTCGTCGCCAGCCGTGCGTCAACTCGCCAGGGAACACGGCGTCGACCTGAAGGAGATCTCCGGAAGCGGCAGGGATGGCCGAATCACCAGGGAAGACGTCCTGGCACACACCCAAGGACAGGACAAGAAAGAAGAGAAGGACAAGAAGCAAGAAAGAGAGCAACAAGAACAAAAGGAACAAAAGACCAAGACAACTGAGACAA
The DNA here is from genome assembly GCA_964474955.1 of uncultured Alcaligenaceae bacterium. Taxonomy (GTDB): domain Bacteria; phylum Planctomycetota; class Planctomycetia; order Gemmatales; family Gemmataceae; genus CAYRFQ01. The sequence goes on from CAYYUU010000209.1 coordinate 3,184, forward strand.
AACCTTCGCCTCCGTCGAAACCCAAGGAGGAAGAAAAATCGTATCCTCCGAGGCCCGATAGGGTTCCTGCTCCCATCGACGGAAGCACCGCCGAGCCGGGCGAACGTCGCGAAAAGATGTCGGCCATCCGCGCGAGGATTTCCGAGAAACTCGTCAAGTCGCAACAAACGACGGCGACGTTGACGACCTTTAACGAAGCCGACATGTCTGCCGTCATGTCGTTGCGGTCGCAATACAAGGACAAGTTCAAGGACAAGTACGACGTCGGGCTAGGCTTCATGTCGTTCTTCGTCAAGGCGTGCGTCGAAGCGCTCAAGGCGTTTCCGCTTGTGAACGGACGGATCGACGGAAACGAAATCGTGACGTACGACCATTGCCACATCGGCGTCGCCGTGAGCACGTCGAAAGGCTTGATGGTCCCGATCATCCGGAACGCGGGCAAAAAGAGTTTCGCCGACATCGAAAAAGAGATCATCGAACTGGCGACCAAGGCTCGCGATGGCAAGATCACTTACGACGATCTGCAAGGAGGGACCTTTACAATCACCAACGGCGGAATCTTCGGGTCGATGCTCTCGACCCCGATCTTGAATCCTCCCCAAAGCGGCATCCTGGGGATGCACAACATCCAAAAACGAGCCGTCGTCGTCGATGACGAAATCGTCATCCGCCCGATGATGTATCTGGCCCTTTCGTATGATCACCGATTGGTCGACGGGCGCGAGGCCGTTCAATTTTTGGTTCGCGTGAAGGAGTGTATTGAACACCCCGAACGGATGTTGTTGGGAGTCTAAACTCATCTGGGCCGTGGAAGTATGGTTTTGGTGGCCCGCCGCCTAACGGAGTGAGAGGAAACGCCTTCACAGTTTTTACTCGCTCTTGCCGAACGCCCATAAATGGTTTGGCGTCCGGACATAGATGTGTCCATCGACGAGCGCAGGCGTTGCGACGACACGTTCTCCGAGGTCGTTGCGGCCCACCATCCGGAACGTTTTGCCACTCTCGAAGACACTGACGACGCCGCTGTAGGAGGCCGCGTAAATCTTTCCGTCTCCAACGACAGGCGAAGAAAAATACGCTCCGGACGCCCCAAGTCGACGTTGGTAATATTTCCTTCCGGTCTTCGCATCGAGACACGTCACCAGGCCGCCCTCGCGGACTAGGTAGACCAAGCCACGATGATGCAGTGGCGAAGTCACTTCGGGAATGAAACGCTTTTGTTTCCAAGCCACGTGGGTCTTGCTGACGTTGCCTTTGCCGCCCGGCTTGACGGCGAGCAGTCCATGTTCGACGTCGGCCGTCCATTCGGCTTCCAGGTCTTTCCATTCTTTCGCGTCGAGCGCCTTGTCCTTGTTTTTGTCGAACATCCGGAAAAAATAATGGGCGAAGATGGTGGCGTTGACGTTGTCGGCCTGTTTGCGTTCGAGCAACACGATGTCCTTCGGGAATTCGGCTTGTTGCAGTTTCTTGTCTTTGTTCTTATCTGCTCGCTTCAGCAACGTCGCGAATTTCGGCAGTGGCACACGCTGATCGGTTTCGCCCCTCTGAATCCACGTCGAGACGTACAAGAGCCCGCCCCCGACGACCGGACTGGAACAGGCCGTGGACTGAATCGGAATCCACCACCGTTGCTTCCCGTCTTTGAGCGAACAGCCGAAAATCCGCGAGGGCGTATGCAATACGATTTCTTGAGTTCCGTTGTGCTTCCACAAGATTGGCGTGGCGTATCCCTCCTGATCGGGGATGCGTTCTTGTTTCCACACGGTCTCTCCAGTCTTACGGTTGACGGCGAGCAGATACGAGGCGTCCATAAAGTCGCAACTGAGAATCACCAAATCACCGATGACGACCGGCGAAGTTCCGCTGCCAAATCGAGTTCGAGGTACCGGGAGTGATCGCTCCCAGACCAATTTCCCCTTCAAGTCGTAACACAACAATCCGTGCGATCCGAAGTAGACATACACCCGCTCGCCATCGGTCGCGGGCGTGGCCGTCGTGGGGCTACTGATGTTGTGATGCCGTTCGAGGCGTTTGACCTTGACAACTCGACGCCAACGAACTTTGCCCGTGCGTCGGTCGAGACACAGGATTTCGAGTTGCCGCCCTTTCTTGTCCGAACCGGTGACGAAAACGAAGTCGCCCCATACGCAAGGCGAGCAATCGCCGAACGGGATGTCGACTCGCCAGGAGAGATTTTGTTTCGGGCCGAACCGAACTGGGAGCGGTTTGTTGTCGGAACAAATCCCAACACCTCCTTCGCCTCGAAACTGTGGCCAACGGACCGGTTGACCTTCCGCCGTGTTTCCTGACCCAACGGCCAGAACTATAAGGATCACCCATAATGCTCGATTCATATGACTTTTCGCTCCTTGGCAATCCGAAAAACGCGGGCTGCGATTTATTCGACTACTTGGGTGTCGCGCTCGACTATAGCGTTTGTTTTTTACAAGCCTGAAGCGCGAGCGAAGGCTCTTTCTTTGTCTTTGCATTTTTACAAGCCTGAAGCGCGGGCGAAGGACAAACCCGATCCTTCGCTCGTATTTTTCGGTTTGTAACAACGCGAAGGCCCGAGCCCAAGAAAGCTTCTTCGCTCGCGTTTTTCGGTTTGTAACAACGCGAAGGCCCAAGACAGATCCTTCGCTCGCGCCTCAGGCTTGTAGCAACAATACCAAAATCTCAAGCACGACTCATTCCACTGTTTTCCTTGTTTCTATATGGCCTGTCGAATACCTTAAAACCCTGCCATCCTTTTTGATCCGGATAATCGAGCCAGATTTACCAAACTCCAGTCCCAGAAACAATTTGCAAATCTGGGTGAGTTAGTTAATCTGGATTGACTTATTGCCCAAAGTATTGTGCACAGCCATTCCTGATTCTCTCCTCCCGAGGTGCAACCGTATGTCCGCTTCCATCCCTCCAACCAGACCTTCCGGCTCTTGCAGCCTTACAACACGGATCCTCACGTCGTTTGGCTTTGTGGCAATCGGCGTTTTTCTCGCCATCGCTTGTCAGCCCAACGTCCCGACCGAAACCCCGAAAACGCAACCGTTCGCCGTGGTCCAAACCGCGCAAGAGAAGGGCATACCTCCTGCGTCAGTTCAGCAAACCCGGACCCAAACGCTATCCGAGTCGACGGTACAGCGGCAACCCATCGAGGTGGTCGCCTTGCTTCCGGGAGCCGTCACGCCTTTCGATTTGCCAACCGAAGCCCCAGTCGTTGCGTCCGTCCGAACGAGTGAGCCCACGAACGACGCGATGTTGTTGGCTCAACAATTCTTGGCCCATCAAGCCGCCACACTCGCCCATACGATTTGCTTCCAAGAACTCGCCATTCCCCAAGGCGGAGAAAAAGACGTAAAAGGGAAAGGCAAAGGAGGCAAGCCGATTGAGAATACCAACGAAGAGAAGAGCACAAAAACTGACGATAAAGCCGGAGAGCCAGCATCCCCCTTTGGCGGCCAAACAAAAAAGGGCGAACCCAAGAAAGGCGAACCCAAGAAAGGCGAACCCAAAAAGGGCAAGCCAAAGGCAATGAAAACCATCAATGCTGCATTTGCGAAGAAATACCAAGATCACGTCGCTGGCGTCAAAGCCGGGACCGCAGAGGACGCGGCTCTCAAGGACCTGATGGACAAGAATGTCGAGGTGAGCACCGAATGGAAAGCGAAAGACAAGAAGTTAGTTCTCAAAGCCGTACCACCCAATTCGAATGCCCCGGCGACTCCCTACATCCAGAAGAGACTTAAAGAGAGCATTGGTACGTTTGTGGGCCAAGGTAACTTCACTCCAGCCGATGCCAAGAAGATTCTCGAAAGCCAGGTCAGCATCAACGTACTCGTCGACCCGACCCCCAAGAAGCCGAAGACACCTAAAACACCAAAAACACCGAAGACACCGAAGACGCCAACCCAACCCAAGACGACCGTGAAGGGGATTGGGACGAGTCCTTCCTTCCGGATGATTCCTGGCACGTTCTACGGACCCGGCGTCGTGTATGGAATGCCTTACGGATACTCGCCGTACATGCCGACCTATGGAACTCCATACGCAACGTATGGAAGTATGCCTGGTTACATTGTCCCCACCTACGGCTCACCCGTTTACGGTGGTTATGGTGGGTATCCTGTCTATGGCGGCTGCGGCTCGTATCCGGTCTACGGCGGCTATGGCTCCCCCGTTTACGGTGGTTATCCTTCGTACCCTGTCTATGGTGGTTGTGGTTCGTATCCAATCTACGGCGGCGGTTGCGGGTACGTCGCTCCGCGACGCGGATGTTGCATGGGTGGCCGATTCTTCCGTCGACGCTCGCGTTGTTGGTAGGAATTCGCTGAGATAGGATCTGCAAGACGTGGCCACAGGCACGATGCCTGTGGCCCAACGAAACGACCGAAAAACAACCTTACTTCACGTCGAACAATCCGCCACCTTGTCCCCCGCCGATGCCGCCTTTCAACGGAGTCGTGCGGGGGTTTCGTTTGGGCTTGTTCTCGGCTTCGGCTTCCGTCGTTTCGTCTTCAGTTTCTTCTTCCACTTCCTGGGCAGCTGCCTCCTTGATCGACAGCGAGATTCGTTTTCGTTCCTCGTTGACGTCGATGACTCGGACTTTCACTTCCTGTTCGAGTTGGACCGCTTCGGTGATCGAACGCACGCGGTGCGTCGCGGCTTCGGAGATATGCACGAGTCCGTCGATGCCTGCTTCGAGTTCGACGATGGCGCCGAAGTCCAATAACTTGACGACTTTCCCCGTCGTGATCGTCCCGACAGGGTATTTCTCGTGAATGTTGTCCCACGGGCCGGGTTCGAGTTGCTTGAGACCGAGGGCGACTTTTCTCGCCTCACGATCAACTCGCAAGACCGCCACCTTGATGTGTTGTCCCGGTTGGACGATTTCCTTGGCGTTGTTGACGCGGAACCAACTCATCTCGCTGATGTGCAACAGGCCATCGACGCCACCGAGGTCGACGAACGCTCCGAAATGTTCGACGCGGGAAACGACGCCATCGCGAACCTGTCCCTCCGCGAGTTCGGCCCAAAGTTGCTCTCGTTTTTCTTCGCGATCTTTTTCGAGCAACGCCCGGCGACTGACGACCAAATTTTTCTCGACCGGATCAACGTCCGTCACGAGACATCGAAACCGTTCGTTGACGAATTGTTCGGCATTCTCCACGCGGTACAAATCGATTTGGCTGATCGGCAGGAAACCGCGAATGCCGTTGACCATGACCGTCAAACCGCCCTTGTTCGTTTCGATCGCTCGGGCTTCGACGATCATCCCGATGGCCACGCTATTCCAGTCCGTTTGGACGGCGGCTCCTTCACGCGTGAGAATGAGCAACCCGTTTTCTCCGTCGTAGCCTTCGATCGTGACTTCGACTTCGTCCCCGACACTTGGCTTGCCTTCATGGAACTGATTGATGGCCAACATGCCCTGGCTGCGGTTGCCCGGAAGTTCGACGAAGACGTCCTGCCCGCGAATCGAAATGATCTTTCCTTTTCGCTTGCCCTCGGGCGTGACGACGGCCTCCTTTCGTTTTTTCGGTCCCATGTCTCCGTACATGTCTTCGAGCGACTGCCCACCCATCGCCTCCTGGAGTTCTCGCTCGAGTTCGTCTTCGAGTTCCTTGGGAGAGACATCCGGCGCGAACGTCGGATCGTTTTCGAGATGCGGCACGGCCTTGGATTTCTGCTGCTTTTCTCGCATCCGTTCGAGCCGAGCTTCGAAAACCGGATCGGGTTCTTTCTCCTTCGTCTCCTCCTTGCCGGTGGCTTCTTCGAGGGCTTTTTGGACCTCGACATCTTCGGCGTCCTCATTCCTGCCGAATCCAAAGTCGGCAGACGAGACAGAATTTGGTGGGAACTTCCCGGAAGGCTGCTGTGGCTTGAGAGGCTTCGATGTCTTCTCAGGTTTCGGTTTGTTTTCTTCGGGTTGGTTCGGGTTGCTCATGATGGCAGATCGATTGCGTTAAAGGAGAGAATTCAATTTTGGTCATTGTATCGGGTGACGTGCCTGAGAAACAACCACCCCAACGAGCGAAGTGAAATTGATTTTGGAGTGGCTTTTCGCGAGGGCAGACGGATCCGTAAAAGTCGTGGGGGTTTGTCTTGTTCGGAAACACTGCGCGGCTCAAAAACAAACCCAAATTCGACACTAATCTATCCGTCCGCCCCCGCGAAAGAGCGTAGAAGGCAGGCGTTCTTTCGTGGAGCGAAAGACGCCACTCTCCAACCGCGACACTCCTTGATCCGATCAACCCCTGCCGTGCCAAA
>CAYYUU010000210.1:0-9411 GCA_964474955.1 uncultured Alcaligenaceae bacterium
TCGGCATCGGTTGCGAGCCCGCCAACCCACTCCATCCCCAAGCCCGAAGAAACCGCGGCCACATTGGTCAAGTCGCAAGGTCCCAAACAGCCCGAAATGGTCAATTGAATCGTTTGGTTGAGTTTTTCTTCTTTCCAGATCTGCTTGAGTCTTTCCACCGGAACAGGCGGCTTACCTCTATCGGTTCTGCCGCAACAGCAGCCCAAACAGAAAAGGACCTGGCCGAGGGATTGCCGTTTGGTGCTGAGATGGGAAGACAGGACCATGAATTTCGAGCCTCAGTTCCGTTTGACTTTGCAACACATTAGTTTTACTAAGTTATACCAGAGTGATTCTGCCAAGCAAAGCCCCTCTCGAGACAATTTTTCGATTGCTTGCTTGTGGCGGGTCAGAGTTTGCAGCAAGTCATTTTCCCGCTCGTTCATCGCTCGCCCCGGCACTGCTGAGACGCAGTCCCGGACCACCGTTCGCCACCACTTCCACCCCCAATGCCAAAGACAGGGCGGGTCCGCCGACCACGTCGGACGTCGGTCCCCAGTCAGTCAGTCGCCCCCCGTCAAGTAGCGCTGCCTCGGGGAAGAACTCCAGTGCAGGACGCAGGTCGTGGACGGCCACCAGCACCGTCCGCCCTTGTTGATTCAACCGGGACAACAGGTCGAGGAATTCCAGCTGGCGACCGACGTCCAGGGCCGACAGCGGCTCGTCCAGCAGCAGCACGGGCGCTTCCTGGGCTAGCGCCCGCGCCAGGAACGCCCGCTGCCATTCGCCGCCCGAGAGTGTCGGCAAGGAACGGCCGCGGAGCGCGGTTAGGTTCACCGCCACGAGAGCGTTGTCCACCGCGCGGCGGTCGTCGGCCCCCATCGTCGCGAACGCGCCGAGCCTCGGGTAGCGACCCAAGGCCACGGCCTGCTCGACGCTCAGGTGGAAGCGAGTGTCGTAGTGCTGTGGCAAGTACGCCACTTCGCGGGCAATCGCGCGGCTGCTCATTTGAGCCAACCCCCGCTCGCCCAATGCCACATTCCCCAACGACGGAACGACCAATCCTGCCATCGTCCGCAGCAAGGTCGTCTTACCCGCGCCGTTGGCCCCGAGCAGCGCCGTCATCGATCCGGGTCGCAGCGTCAGCGAGATGCCGTCGATCAACGCACGGCGACCGACTCGGACGGTCACGTTCTCCGCGGACAGTTCCATAGGTTTCATGTCATCCTCTGCGACGATGCAACAAGACGAGGAAAGTCGGCCCACCCAAAAGGGCTGTCAGGATCCCCAGGTGCAGCGAGTAGTGCTCGCTCAAGGCTCGCGACACCAACTCGCACCCCGTGAGGAACGCCGCCCCACCGACGACGCACGCGGGCAGCAGCGCCAGCGCTTGTGGGCCGGTCACACGCCGCAGCAGGTGTGGCACCATCAGTCCGACGAAGCCGATGTTGCCCGCGACTGCAGTTGCAGCCCCCACCGCCAGCGCGGTCAGCACCAGCACCAGAACACGCGTCCTGAGCACAGGGACGCCGACGGCCGCAGCGTGTTCTTCCCCGAGCAACAGCGCGTCCAGCGGGCGGTGCAGCGAAACCAGTCCGAAGACGCCAGCGGCGGCAGGCCAGGCCGCCAGCGCCAGATGCTCCCACGTCTGCGTCCGCACGCCGCCGACCAGCCAGAACAACAACTCCTGCACCTTGTTCGGGGCCGCGATCAACATCACCAGCGACACACCTGCCACGGCCATGCTGCCGACGGCGACGCCGGTAAGCAACAGCGTCGGACCGGCGGGCTTGCCTCCGACGTACGAGAGGGCGTAGACCGTCGCAGCGGCGGTTAGCCCGCCGCCGAACGCCGCGGCCGGCAGCGCTAGAAACATCGATCCAGCGAAACCGGTGTGGATCGCCAGCACAGCACCGAGCGAGGCACCGGCGCTGATGCCCAACACGCCGGGGTCGGCCAGCGGATTGTCGAACGTCGCCTGGAGCGATGCCCCCGACGTGGCCAGCGCCGCGCCGACCAAGCCCAAGAGCAGCACCTGCGGCAAGCGCAAATGCAGCACAACGAAGCGTTCCGGCTCCGGTACGCCGGTGGTGTCGCTCAGTCCGATTCCCGAAGTCACCGCGCGCAACGCCGTCTCAGGAGGGATGTCGGCGACGCCCCAGAGTGTTCCCGCCGCGGCAAGGGCCACGTAGGCGAGCGTCAATCCGGGCACCGCGAATCGCGTCACGGCTCATCCTCCTCGGTCGCGAAGCGATCAGGGTGCAGCTGCCGGGCCAGGCGCTCGACGCCCTCGGCCACGGTGTGGGAAAGGGTCGTTAGGTAGCGGGCCTCGATGGCGATCACCTTTCCCTCGCGCACCGCTCGCAGGCCGCGAAGCGATGGCTGATTGTCAAGCCGGCGATCTGCCTCGTACGCCTTCCAGTGAGACACCAGTACCACGTCGGGGTCAATCGTCAGCATCTGCTCGGGGGCGACCGCCGCCGACCTCGTGAATCGCGAGGCCGCGTTGCGCCCGCCGGCGGCTCGGATGATCTCGTCGATCGTCGTGCCCTCGCCGGCAGTGTGCCCGCCCGACCAGTACATGACGCGTGGCCGGGACGGCACGTCGTTGACTCGTTCGACGACGGCCGCGATGCGTTGGCGCATCTTGCCGACCAGAAGGCGAGCTTTCTCCAACTCGCCGATTCGCTTGCCCAGCGACAAGATGGATGCCGCGATGTCGTCGATACTGCCGGACGCCTCCGTGCGGTGAGTGGGAATACGGCAACGCCGCACCACCTCAAGGAAGTCGGCGTTGTTGTATCCGGCCACACACAGCAGCCCTGGCTGCATGGCGACAAGCCGTTCGACATCCTTTTCGTGGAGGCGTGGCACGCTGGCGGGGTAGACGCCCGCAGCATTGCTGATGTCCGGGTCATCAACGAGATACGTCACGGCGATGACCCGGTCCGGCGCGAGTTCGGCGAGGATTTCGTCGCTCGCCAATGTGATCGAGGCGATGCGCCGCGGCACCGTCGCCGCCGCTGGCTCGCCTGCGCTGTTCCAGCGCAAGCTCAGTGTCGCCGTCGCTCCGGCGATCAGTATCAAGGCACCAGCCAGCCATGCGAAGCGGTTCATGCGCGGCCCTCTCGGTTTCCTTCGGCGCCCCCAGTTCGCCGGTCGTGGCAAGACGACACCACTCCCTGACGCCAGTGAGACGTTCCGGTGAGTTTACGCATGACTTTCCACTCGCCGGGGGCCGACAACAGGAGCAATACGCAAGGCACTTCCTGCTCGGGCCAAGACAAGAAGGCCGACGAGCGCCAAGGCGTTCACGGACATGATCCAGGACTTGATTGCCACTGTGAAATCTTGCGTGCCGCCAAGCAGGAGGGCAGTGCCGTAGATCGCAGCCTCATTTGCGGCGAACGCTGCCAGGAACGCCGCCACACCGCACAAGAGGTTGCTGAGGTGGTCGAGGCGAGACACGGTGTATTGAGCCGCCAGGGTTGACAGAAATGCGGCGACGCCTATCGCCATGCCCCAAGCAAGCGTCGTCGCATCCAACGGATAATGCAGAAACAGAAAACCGACAACCTGATTAGCGAGCCAGACGCCGCCAGTGAGGTAATACGCCTCGCGCCTGGGAAGCGTGAGAGCGGCGACAACACTGAAGGCAACAAAAGGCGTGGCACAGGAAAAGCCGAACGAAAACAGGACGCTCGAAACGATCAGCAGCGCCAACCAGAGAGGACGGTTCCAGCCTCCCAAGGAAGAATCAGCGGCTTGCATGAGTAACTCCTTCACGGTGATAAGAATCGATGGACGGGTTAACGGCGACCCTGTCGGTCACGCGGATCGGGTTCCAGGCCCAAGAACTCACGGCGCAACTCGTCCCACAGCGCGAGACGCGAGAAGTCCGGCGGGCGGATGCCCTTGCCTTCGTGGTCGTAGTACGGATTCGGCAGGAAGAACGTCACCATCTGCTCACCGGCCCCGTTGAACAGCCGGACGCCCCAGCTGCCTGGCACGCACGAACCGGAGAAGTTGCGGTACAGTTCTGCGCGGGCGCAGCGCCGCTGATGGGCCAGTTCCGACGGGCAGGGCTGCGCCTTGGTACCCTTGTGTTCGCCGATGCACAGGTGTAAGTGCCAACGACCGAAGTCTGCCGTTAGATAACCGTCGAGCATGGTCACCTCGGCAGGTTGCTCCGGACGAATCTCGAACACCGCCCCCTCAAGGCACGGGCCAAAGCAGATCTCGTCAGCGTGGTCGGTGAACAGGAGCCGGCACAGACGCAGCAGCGTCGCCTCGTCGGTCGGCAGCGGGAAGGTCTCGGTGTGACTCACGTCGTGGGGATCCACGTTTTCGGGTTTCTCGGTCGTCGTAGTCATCGGGTGCCCTTTCCTTTGTTGGAGTTCTCGAACAAGTTCTTGCCGTCGTTGGAGCTGAGATCGAACACTTCGAGCCTGCGCCGGGTCTCGTCCGTCGGCGTAGACCATCCGGTGGTGTCAAACGGGACCGGGGTGTCGAACCGCTTCTTGGTCGAGACGTAGCCATCGAGAAATATGGCGTTGGCCAAGCCGCGGTGGCGTGCCTGAACCACGGGGCCAAGTGATTGCCGTCCGGTGCTCAAGTTAGAAGAGCGGACCATGAATGCTTAGTGCCCCTTGGTATAACTTCGTTTTACCAAGGGGCACACTCTAAACAAGATGCTTTCTGACAATTTTTCGATTGGTTAATTGTGGTTTGGATTTGGTGAAAGAAATTTCAAAAAGGGAAAACCAACCGAAAAGTGGGTTGCCAACCTGGTATGACTTCGTAATACAAGTTGGTATAACCAAGTATTACCGAGTTGACAGATCCAAAGGGGAACCCATGCCTGAACATCTTTGCCGTCTTGTGGGGCGCAATCGTCGCGCCTTTACCTTGATTGAGTTGTTGGTGGTGATTGCGATCCTTGCCGTCTTGATTGGTCTCTTGTTACCGGCGGTGCAAAAGGTCCGCGCAGCAGCCGACCGGGCTCAGTGCTCCAATAACCTCAAGCAGATGGGCTTGGCGTTACACAACTACGCAGACGCCAACGGCGGCAAACTGATGCCAGTAAGTACCTGGCGTTGGGGCTACCCGGACGGTCCCGATAATCGGCGACTCTACTGGTTCGGAGAGGTCCTTGGTCCTGGCCAGATTGACCCCACCAAAGGTTTTCTGAGCCCGTTTCTGGAGAACAATTTGGCCGTGCGAAAATGTCCGCAACTCGATGAAAGTCTTATCGTTTTGCGATTCCAAGGGTACACAGACGGGTATGCTTACAACTACAAGTATCTCGGGCCAGGCTACGACGCCGATTACAGCACCACTCCACCGACGTATAAGCCTATTTGGCGGCGAATCGCTCACGTCAAATCGACATCGCGTACCATTGCGTTTGCTGATAGTGCCCGAGTGAATTACTGGGGATACTCCGAACCAAAATTGGAGGAGAACTACTATCTCGATCCCCCCTCTTCGCAGTACCCCACAGCCCACTTCCGCCACACTGGCATTTGCATGGTGTGTTTTCTCGATGGTCACGTCGAAGGAATGCGCCCCTCACAACCGAACTACAGCTCCTGGTGGAGCCAAGAGGGAATTGACCTGAGCCAAAAAGAACAAGTCCTCGACCTTGGAACAACCGACGAACTCTTTGACCTGGAATAGACATCTGCTCCTGACCTCGGGTCAAGTTCCTTTAGATTCCCGAGGTGGGAGTCAATCTCAATCAACTAGCATCCAAAATCATCAATGCCGAAAAACTCGTTCTTGTGTACAAGGTTAAAATTCTGAAATCATGTGTCGTTCGGTCATTCTTCAAATTGTCTTCCTGTGTCTCTTCCTGCCACTCGTCGGATGTGGCGCCACCACTCCCGACAATACTGAGTATCAGGTAACTGGAAAAGTTCTATACAAGGGGACCCCTGCTGTGGGCGCCAACGTCTCATTCGTTCCAACGCAAGCGAGCGAACCAACGCGGAAAACGAGTCGACCGCGTGCCACAGTCGATAAGACTGGAAACTTCCAGCTGTTGGCACCTGCAGGCGACTACAAGGTTGTGATCCGTTGGCCAGTCCATTCCGAACGCCCCCAGGCAGGCCAGATGGATAGGCCAGGAGGCAGTACCCCGCAAGATCGGTTGCGAGCGAAGTATACCGATCCAGGGAAATCACCCTTTGCAGTCACAATCCAGCCAAGAGTCAATAAACTTGAGCCATTTCGCTTAAAGTGAGTCCTGGGCGAAAAGACTGCAAAGAAAAACGGTCCGTTGTTCTCAACGAACAATGCGTCTGGTGCGTTCCCGGAGATTTTGAACCAACCACACCACCAGGAAGACGCCTGAGCATGTCAAAACGATAGAAGCCCCTGGCGACACCTCGGCAAACCAGGAAAGAAAAAGCCAGAAAAACACTTGACTCTGTACCAAAGTGTGGAGTGTATACTTCAGATATGGAACGACTGATCAGAAACTGATAACGATTGGAACTCTAACCAAGGCGGCTGGGATCGGGGTAGAGACAGTCCGCTTTTATCAAAGGAAGGGTCTTCTCCAAGACCCGGTGCGGACGTCAGGTTTTCGAAAGTATTCGGAAGCTGATGTGAGCATCAAGTTCATTAAGAGAGTTCAGGAACTTGGATTTTCTCAAAGATGCTCAAGATCTGCGAGATCTTGCTCTTTGTTACCGAGAAACGAGACCCATTCTGACAAAGGCTTGTAACGAGAAGATCGAGTAAATTGAACAACAGATAGCTGACTTGCAAAACATGGTGGAAATGCTCCATCAGTTTTCAGAATCTGTGGAAGTGGAGCGTTGGATGATTTCAAGTGCAGGCTCCTCGATTGCTTTGAAAACAATTGGGAGCGCTGCGAAAAAATGAAAAGGAGAAAGCAATGAAAGATTCCTGTGAATGCTGCAAAAATGGCAAGTGTGAATGCAAGACAACGACGTGTGACTGCTGTTGTGGGACTGAAACTTGTCGCTGTGATGCGTCCTGCGTGTGTGGCGATTGCTGCAGTGGGTGCTGTAGTTTGAAATCCAGCAGTTAATAATGCCACTTAGCAGGACGTACGCCTAGATGAGTTGAGCGTCGAAAGCGGCCTGCCAGTGAACCCCGTGGTCGTCATTTGCAACAGCAGCGATGTGGAGCCCAGGCAGCGGCAAACCACACCGTCGTCTCAGCCTGGACGCGGGAGACGAGGTAGAGTACGATTGGGGCGAACTTGCAAAGTTCAGCGTTTCAAGCTGAAAACTAGCCGTCCTATCGTTGTGCCTCCAGCGCCTGTCTTGGGCCCCTCCTCGCCAAGTAGTCCCGCCAGCCAGACGCCGCAGAAGCTCGGTCGAAGTCAAATCGTTTCGAGTTGAGAATCTCACCCCACATACTTTGCCACGCTCGCCCCGAACGATTTTCGCGGAGGCGGTACGAGCAAAAGTCGCGAGTTAGCGGCGGAATCGCTGTCGGTATTTCAATGGTGTTAGACCAGTCGAAGACTTGAAGTGCCGAGAGAGATGGCTTTGGTCGGAGAAGCCACACTGGGCAGCAATCTGCGAGAGCCTCAGGTCGCTACTCTCAAGCAGGTGTCGAACCACACCGATTCGCACTTCGCGGAGATATCGCATGGGGCTGATGCCAAAGCTTTTTGAGAATTCCCGCTGTAACTGGCTTGCGGACAGATGTACGTGGTCAGCCATATCCGCAACTTCAATGTCTTGCGCGTAGTTTTCGGTCACGAACGCAATCACGCTTACCAATCGACTGTAGCCAGCTGATTCATCGCCCGAATATTCGTAGGGCCGCTTCATCCCTGCGATACCGACCACGTGACCTTGGCGATCGTACAACGGAATCTTGCTGCAAAGATAGAGCCTCGGCACGCTGCCTTTACCCGGAACGATCCAGACCTGATCCGATAGTGGCTCGCCCGAGGTGATGACGCGCTGGTCTTCGACCACATATTGGGCCGCAATCGCTGGCGGGAAGTAATCGAAATCTGTGTTACCAATCATTTCATCGGGATGCCCCACACCGACCACTTCACACACAACACGGTTCGCTTGCACAAACCGGCTTTCGGAATCCTTGACGTACATGTACACGCCGGGGATGGCGTCAAATAGATCCAACAGCGTCGTTGGACGCGCGAGCTGTTTGAAGAACTGGCTTTGCCAGGCGGCGGGATCATGTGGGCTCTTCGACATGCGGCGATTGTACAAAATAATGCGCTACCCGTTCAAGACAGCGCATCCAGCGTGTGCGATATTGGTCCCATCTGCAAACGTTGGATTCGTACCGGTCGAATCGTGGACACTCGAAACTCAGAGGAAAGAAAGACATGCAATCACTAACGATCCAAAATGATCTGAATTCACAAATGGCGGAAGCGATGCTGGCAGCGGCGATCAACAAATCCGAGGAACTTGGCTTAAAGATGAACATCGCCATCGTCGACGCCGGCACAAACCTGAAAGCGTTTCACCGCATGGACGGCGCTTGGTTGGGAAGCGTCGATATCGCTTGCAAAAAGGCCCGAACGGCTCGATCGTTTGACATGCCGACTGGGTCATTAGGAGAACTTTCCCAGCCGGGCGGACCACTTTTTAACATCGAACACTCAAACGGTGGCTTGATTACCTTTCCCGGCGGGCTACCTGTCAGAACCAAGGAGGGAACGGTAATTGGGGCGATCGGCGTTTCAGGATCAACGGTCGAAAACGATCAAACGGTTGCCGAAGCGGGTGTGGCAGCCGCTGAAAAGGCCACCTCGTCATAAACTGCCTTCGCATTGAGAACCGGAATTTTGCGTCACGCTCACGACATTGCCCCCTTTCTCATTGCCGGTGGAGAGGCGGACATAGACCTTGTAACTGGCGATGAAGCCAGGGCCGGCCAGGCCGTCGCCTCCCGACGGTTCGGTGAAGTGCTCCAAGGGGGCCTTCGGGTGGGATGTTGCCGCTGACTGCCTCGTCGTCGGTGGAATAATCCGGGCCGCTTACGAAGCGGCTTTTGTAATGCTGCAGGTTGGGGTCGGTGCTGGCGGTCCAGGTGATCTTCGCCAGCTGAAACGCCTCGTCCCATTCGCCGGTCGCAACCACCCCACCGAGTATGCTCCCCGGCAATGGCGTTAGCCTCGGCACACTGGCGACCAGAGGATTGTCCTTGACAAAAAACGTCGACAGCACTTGCCGAGCTCTTCAGAACGCAGTTCATCTGCATAACGTTGTCCCCATGACTGTATGGAACACAGCTGACCAGAATCGGGGCCGCTTCACTTGGACGCATGGTTAGACAGGGACACTCTCTGGAATCAGATGAGTCGGAAAGTCAGTTACTTTTGGACAACCGACCTGCTCCATAACCTGTTGCAATTGTTTCTTCAGCATTTCAAAAGTGTGATGCCCCCCATACCTGCCAAGAGCACAC
>CAYYUU010000211.1:0-9383 GCA_964474955.1 uncultured Alcaligenaceae bacterium
GTAACCACCACACATCCATCGCATCGGGATAAACCCACCACACATTCAGATGCCACGATAACGCCAAGGCGATCATCAAGAGCCAACCCGGTATGGAACACAACCAAAACGCCGGTTTCCAATCCCCCCGGATAGCTTGATAAACAGTATAACCCGTGACCGGAACCATAATGAGGACTGCACCAAAGAGCGGGCCTTTGATGAGCTGTACGAGCCCAAGCAGAAAGAAAAAGGCCATTCGTCCGGAATACCATCGGTTGGGTTCTGGGGTCACGACATTCCGGGCATACACGACGAGAGCCGCGATAATTACGAACCAGAGATAGATATCACATTCGGCTAGTCGCGAATAGGTTACGGCATAGACAGCCGTGGATTGCACAAGTCCTGTGATTAACCCTTGTGTGGAACCGAACCATTTTCCAACGAGCCCCGCAAGAAGTAACACTCCACCCAATCCACACAGAGCCGAAGGGATACGTGCCACGAATTCATCGACGTGACCGGTGATCGAACCCAAGGCCGCGACGGCCCAGTAATGGAGTGGAAATTTTTCCGTGAAGGGTGATCCTGCTATTCGAGGCACGAGCCAGTCGCCCGAATCAATCATTTCTTGGGCGACTTCGACTACCAAACCTTCGTGGGCCGTGAAACTCCGAGCTGGTCCGAGAAACAAGAAGAAAAGCGTTGCGGTGTAGGCGAAGAGAATTACCCAGGCCCAAGGAACCAGTCCTGACGATGTGACACCCGACACCGGAGGCACTTTCGTCGTCCTTTCAGGAAGTTCTGAAGTGTGCGAACCAACGTGTGCGTCCGGGGCAATCGAAGTCGAAGAAGCTGTGACGTTTGTTGGCGTTGTGATGGATTCGTCGGGTGTGTGAGGCGTTTTCATGTTGCTTCCTTGGGATTGTTTGGCGTGTCAAAGTTGCTTTTCGCTCCGCGAAAAGTCGGCCAAGAGAAAAAACTTTTCGCGGAGCGAAAAGCAACTTTCACCGACCAAAACGCCGACGAACGAGCAGAGACAGTGTTTTCCGAATCGTCGAAGCCACTCGCATTTTGCTCGCACCACCCTTGAGGTCATATCGCAACACCATCGGGACTTCGCAACAGATCGCATTGAGTCGATGGAGTTTGATCAATATGTCGAGCATACATTGAAAGCCGCGTTCGGTGGCAAATCCGTTATCCCCATATGTGTCGAACGCGCGTTTGAGCAACGAGCCGCGATACGCTCGGAACCCGCACGTATAATCACGAACTCCCGGAATCGGGTAGATCGACTGACACAGGAACCGTGCCCCATAGCTCATAATATTTCTATACCACGGCACACCGCGAATACAGGATCCATTTTGATAGCGTGACGCAATAACAACGTCGTTGCCTTCTTTGATCCGAGAGACCATTGTTGGAATGAGTTCGGGCGTGTGCGAATTGTCGGCGTCGAGAGCAACTACTATGTCGTGATCTTGACATAACGATGCCGCCTTCCGAAGCCCATCACAAATTGTTTGTCCGAGTCCCTGGTTGATCTGGTGTTGTTCGACTCGCACAGGCATCTGTTTCGAATAGTCGCAAGCTATTTCATAGGTGCGGTCTTTACTCCCATCGTCGACCACAATCACGTCGAATGCACGGCGGTTGTCGAACATCGACTGATCGATCTTCTCCAACAGCGTCCCTAGATTTTCCTCCTCGTTATACGCCGGGAGCACGACGAAAATATGTGGCGACGATTTTCGCCACGGAGGAACACCGGTCGAAAGAGAATACGTGGATTGAGGAAGAGTGCTCATGATTCCATAGCTTCCTGCTGGGCATTCTGTGGCGGATTGAGAACCAGACGCCGGGTGCTGACTCGCGCTATTCATCAAGGGTGTTGGCCATGTACGATTTGCGCAATTTCGGCACAAGGTCAATATCGGTTCAACTAATCGATAAACTTTACCCAGAAAGATGATTCAGGCATTTCGTTCGAAGGGATTTTTGATGGCCTGCGGAACTCAGGGGGAATGAGTTAAGTTTTCAGATACTCTGGATAAATCGAGGGGGAAGGTTTGGACCTTCAAGGAAACAAGCCGTTAATGGTTCTTGTCGACCGCCGCTTGTGTCGATTCGGATACGGACGGAATTTGCATCCGGTTCGGGAACATGAACGTGTCCGGTAACTTGAGTGCGATTGGGAAAAGGGAGCGGAAACTCCGAAAGGCGTTTGTCGGCTCCGATCCAAACGGGATAATCCGGCTGCCACAAATCGGCGGTCTTGGTCCCCGGCCTTGGGCTGAGCGACCAATCCCAACGACGCTCGCGTAACGCCTTCAGTTGCTCTTCGGCAGACTGATCCAGCTCGGGCGATAATCCCGCGTGCAAGAAGATGTGGCCCTCGGCCTCGACGACCCACGGCAAGCTCGCAACCAAGTCGCGATGGTCGGCGGGCATGGCGTCGCGGAGAGCACTTAGTTCGTCCTCCCAAACTCTGAAATTTGGCTCTCGCCCCAAGTAGGCCTGGAAGGTCGTCTGGTGGTCGTAAGCATCGCGATATCGACGCACCCAAAACTCCGAAGGGGGATTTCCGTCCAGTCCTGCAGCTCGCTTCGGCGCGAGGTCGTGATTTCCCATCACGGCAGTGCAATTCGAACGAGCTTGAACTAACGAGAGAATCAGGTCGATAGTTCCTTTGACGTCTGGTCCTCGATCCATCAGGTCACCCAGAAAGACGATCGAGCAATTGGGCCACTCGGGAAGATTCTCCAGTTTGGCCAGAAGCCGTTCGAGAAACTCTCGTTGGCCGTGAGTGTCGCCGATCGCGACGATGGGGTATTCGAGGGTGACAGGCAGTTGCATCAGGCGAAGGTCCGCAAGTGGATTGATTGATCGTTCGAAGTTGGGAGTTCCGAGGAGCTGAAATATTCTAGCACCCTTTCCGAGAGTGAGCTACCGGGCGGTTAATCACAACTTACATCGCGAAGGTGCTGCACTGGATTTTGGAATATAGATTTGTTGCGCCCGTAGGCACACGGGCCGCGTGGATCTACGAGCGTAACACCATTCCAAAATTGAGACTCACTCCGAAACCCACACAAGCTGGCCCTGGGTATATACAATCAAATGTTGGAGCCAAGATTTTTTTCCAAGGAGAAGTTTACGATGCAGGTGTTACGTTTCGGAATTCTCTCGTTGATGTTTGGGATGATTGGGGCCGAGTCGCGAGCGTCGGATCCGGCTCCCGCGCCAAAGGTGATTTCGAACGTAAGCTACCACGACGGTGAAGGAGTGGATAAAGTTCGGCATCGGCTCGACATTTACGTCCCGCCGGGCGCGAAGAATTTTCCCGTCGTGTTCTTTGTCCATGGCGGGGCGTGGCGGATTGGTGACAAGGACCATTATCACATCTACAGCAAACTGGCCAAGGGACTGGCCAAGAGCGGCGTCGGCATGGTCTCGACCAACTACCGTCTCTATCCAAAGGCCAAGCACCCGGCCCAGATCAAGGACGTCGCGAGGGCCTTCGCCTGGACATACCGAAACATCAAGAAGTATGGCGGAAACCCAAAGGCGATCTTCGTTGTAGGGCATTCTGCCGGAGGGCACCTGGTCGCGTTGTTGGCCACCGACGAGAGCTACTTGCAACGCCACAAACTCTCCCACAAGTGCATTCGCGGGGCCATTCCCGTCAGCGGCGTCTATTGTCTTTTGGACCAGCCTGCCTTCACCCAGGTCTTCGGCAAGACCGAGAAGATGCGAGCCAACGGGTCGCCCATCACCCACGTGAACGAGAACGTGCCACCGTTTTTGATCATGCACGCCGAAACCGAGATGCCCGGATGCACGCCGCCGCTGGCAAGGAAATTTTACAAAGCTCTTAAAAAGGTTGGAGCGGAGGCCAAGATTTTCGAAGCCAAAAATACCAACCACGTCACCATCATGTTGGGCATGCGGTTCCGACAGAATGTTGTCCATCAAAAAATTCTCGAGTTCATCCGGGCTCAAACGAAGACGGAAAGAACTCAGACCGCGACGACGAAAGGCGATCCCAATGAGTGATTTTGGTGGTCGTTGGCTTACGACGTTTGGGCCGATGGAGTTGAAGCAGGATGGTGACCGCGTCGAGGGCACGTACCTCATGGGGGCCGCGGAATGCCGACTCGATGGGACGGCGAAAGGCAAACGTCTTGTGTTCAAGTATCAAGAACCGCAGGCTGCCGGAAACGGCACTCTTGAGCTGCTCCGCTACGGAAAATTCGTTGGGTCATGGCGACAGACCAAGCCGAAACCGGATGAACCTTCGCTCCGCAACTTTTGGTGGGCCGGAACGAGAGGATTTGACGGCGTGTGGATGACGACGTTCGGACCCATGCGGTTGATCCACCAGGACGATCGAGTCTTCGGCATCTATGGCGACCTTGCAGGTTTCGGGGCTTCGACGATCGAAGGCAAGTTCTCCAACGGGACGCTCCAGTTCGACTACCAAGAGCCCATCGCCAAGGGGTCGGGGCATTTCGAATTGTCGAACGACCTCGTCTCCTTCACCGGGAAATGGGACACCGAAGGCAAACCCCAACTGAAAACCTGGGAGGGCGAACGCGTTCCTCCCCAAACTGGCATTCGCTGGCTGGTGGTCCTCGAAGCCTATTGGGAAAACCACATCACCGAGACGGAATATTCTTTCGGCAAGATGCTTCGAGAATTCTTTGCCCGCGAGCCTTCAGTGAACGTTCGCCAACGGTATTTCACGAACGCCGAAGGCCTTGCCCAGTGGTGTCGTGACTTGGCCTACCTTCCCGAACCGACTGTGTTGGTGATCGCGACCCACGCCCACGAGACCGAACCCGTCTTCGTCGCGAGAAACGGCGTCATTCCGCCCGACTTGTTGACGGACTCGCTCCAGTATGCCGGGGACTTGTCGCTTGTGCATTTGTCGTCGTGCTTGCCGCTGGACCACGACCCCGAAAACCCCTGGTATGGCCCATTGCTTCGAACGTGTTCGGTCTCCGGATACGGGAGTTCGGTCGACTGGGCCGTGAGCGCGATTTTGGAATTTCAATATCTCGACATGATTCTCTCGCGAAATTTGTTTCCGACCGAGGCCGCCGACCAAGTCGGAAAACTCGTGGGATTTGCCGGAGACGACGCACCCGCGAACTCACCTTATCCGCCGGCAAAGTTTCGGTTCTTTCCGATGGGGAAGTGAGCGGCAAGGTGGAAGGTGACGTGGTGATTTCGCCGACTCGCCACATCACCTTCAGTCCTCAAAAGAACAACCCATCGTCCTCCAGCCTCGCCCGAAATTCTCGCAACCGCACAGCACCCAACAATCGCTGCAACCAGGGTTCCGACATTCGCGATAGGACCTCTCGCGTCTCGGCGCGTACGTTCGGCAGTTGCTCCATGCTGAGTTCTTCCCCATGGAAATTCAAGGTCGCGTAGAGCCTCAAAAATTCATACCGTTCGTCGCCACGTTCTTCGAGCCAGTCGGCGTAGATCAAGTAGCCCGCCTCGTCGATGGGATCATCTCCAATGGCGACCAAAAATCCAGTTTCTTCGAGGCGATAGAAGTCGCCGAGCAAAGACTCCAAGTGGTTGCAGATGACGCGGAGCATTTCGACCGGACCAGACGGGAGGAGTCTGTCGTGCTGTCGATGAAACTCCTTCCAGTTCTCAAAGATTTCGAAGGTCATCCTGGTCCGCCGGACGTCGAAGAGCGCCTCCAGATTGTTCCAGTCCAGGTCGTCTTCTTGCCCGACGAGCAACAACATCTTTTGAAACGCCTCGGGATCGATGCCGCCTTGCGTCAACATCAGATGCACGTCGAAGAGATCCTTCGGTTCGCCCTTCCATCTTGGCGCGGAGAGTCCGCGCTGCCGCTGACGAACAAAGCTGCGGACCAACCACGAGAGCTTGGCCGCGAGCATCATTTCGAGCGAGTAGGCAAGGAACGTAAACGTCTCTCCCTCGGGCGCCGTCAACGTCAGGTCGACCATGCCGATGTCTTCGATGGAGTACGAGCCGGGTTCGGCGATGTCGATCCGCAAGGAACCCTCTTGACTGCCGTTTGCGTGCCAAACCCAGCCGGCGTAGTACCGTACTCCGGGCGTGCCATAGACCCACAAACTGTCGCCGTCTTCGGGAGCTTCGACTTCCAAGTATTCGATCGGCGGAGGATCATAGCCCTGTGTTCGGCGCCAAACACTATACATCGACGACTGCGCGGCGTACCGGCACATGGCCTTTCCGAAATCAACGAGCGACGTAAACTCGCCGTAAACTCCGAACCCTTCCGGTTGGTATCCCAACTCTTCTTCGGAATAAGGTTCGGCAAACGGGTCTTCGAAACATTCGAGATCGATGTCACCGGCTGGTCTTGCGAGTTCGCCGTACCAAATTTGCAGGAGCACGCTTCCACGCAGGACGGGGATTAAATTGTCGTCCGAGTTGTGGACTGTTTCCCGGAGCAGTCGCAAAAAATCGAACACGACTTCTTGAGGAGGTGGTTGAGTCATAAGAAGCACCGACGAAGTAAGAAACGAGAAGCAACGCTGTGTTTATTCCAAGTGGCTGACTCGTTGCGCCGAATGCGGAAGCCAACCAGCATCCAAATCCAGATTCGAATCGTAAACGCAATACTCCGATTCGCGCTCAACGACTTCTTCGCCGAGTTCTCCTAACGCCGCCATGAGAAGGTCGAGTTGCTGGGCGGAAGTTGTTCGGCCCGCTTCGTACGTGCGCAACGTGACGAATCGTTCTTCGCGTCCGTCCTCGGACTCGTGGAAGGCGTTCCGCGAGAGGTGGGCTCCGTGTTGTTCGCACACGGCGAGCAACTCCTTTCGGGACGCCGACGAATCGCGCACGAGCTTGACGTGATGCTCGAAATAATTCTTCGGATCGTGAGCGTCGGCGTCCTCGTCTCCGACCGGAATCTCGTCGTTGAACGGGGCCGCCTCGATTTTCACTCGGACGACCGAGAAGTTAGCGCGATTCAACTCATCCGCGTATCGGTGGGCTTCTTCGAGAACGATGGGCAAATTCGTGTTTCCTCGTCGCCACGTTGCCATCGGTTGCTCGGCATGATCTCCACGAGAAAGGACAATCCGCACGCATTTGAAATTCTGGTTTTGGCACCACGACTGGAACTGTTCCAACACACGCTCGGTCGTTGCGTGGATTGTGAGATGGACTTCGAAATCGCCGCGATACTGTCGCATGCTTGTCATAGGGAGTACGTGGGGTTCGTGTTTGTGATTTTTGGAGTTTTTGATTCTACTTGAGAGGAGCTTTCCAAAACACCTTGGTAGGCGAAACAGTATTTCCAATTGCCAAAGCCGGCCGCTATCAAATTCTTTCGCCATTCGTCACAGTTAGGATGCTCGCTGAGCTCTTGAGGTTCGGTATGGTTGCACCCTCTCGGCGTGCTCCTTGACCGTTGCAGGCTTTGTCCCTACACTTAATTTTTTCACACAATAAACCAAATTTTCGAATTCCAAGAGGAGCCAATACCATGGGAGCCAACCACGCACGAGAGCGTTGGAAAAAGAAAGCCAAACGACGGAAGAAGCTCGAAGAACGAATTGCAGCCAAGGAAGCCTCCGGCAGCGGTGCTGGACCCAGCAAGGCTGACCCATCGTCTGGCGAAAATCAGAATGCTGCCACGTCCGGAACGAAGGAATGACAGGTCGAGATGGATCTGGCCCACGAGATGTTCCGCTCATCTTTTGTGGTTTGGGGTTTGGTCTTTACAAGCCTGGAGCGAGACCGAAGGCCAAAGAAAGAGCCTTCGCTCACGCTCCAGGCTTGTATCAAGGATGCCAACAGCCATAAGTTCTCGTCTTGGGTGATCCCGCCTTCGAAGTGGTCTTTCGAGGAGTTCGCGGTCTATGATATAGGTATGGCAGATTTTCGAATATCCTTACCTTTACAAGAGTTCCTTCGATGAAGAATTTGATTTGGATACCCGTGGCGCTCGCCGTGGCGTTTGGTCTTGTTTACACACTTTCGCAGAATGGTTCGGCGGGAGGTCCACAATCTGGGGAAACGGTCCAACCGGTTCTCGGGAACCCGGCATGGCGAGCGGGAACAACTCAGGAATTCGCCATCCGTCTCGAAGCAGTGAACAGAGAAACCGGCCAAGGTCGGCTACTGGCGTTTGCCGGGATTCCGACGAACTCGAACCCAGTCGCGTCGATTGCGTTCTACAACGAGGAGACGCTTCTGTCCGAAGGAGAGTATGAACTCTCCCACCGGTGCTGAGGCGGACTTTATAAACCCCAGTCTGGGGTTCCGGTTCCGGAGCAAGCCACCAAGGCCATTGTCACCGTCACGCCGCCACAGTTATCTCAGGAAGGTGTCGAGACCGCACCAAGCAAAGTGACCATCAAGGTCAGGTCGAATTAATCGCGTTCGTCTCCGAATATTCGGAAAATCGAAAGCCCAAGAGCGATAAACTCTTGGGCTTTGTTGTTGACCCCTCTCACCGCCATTCTGTCCCGACCGCATCCGTTCAACCAATTCGTTCCTTCCTCAAATCCCTTCTCCCGTATACGTTCTCTCCGGACTTCCCCGAGATCAAATTGTGTGCAAAACAGTGAGAATTCCGTATACTACGTAGCAGAGTACCAAAAGTATAGTTCTCCGAACAACACGACAACACCTTTCTGGAGCGGCCACAATGAACCGTCTGCGTGTTTCTTACGCCCTCGTCGTCTTGGTGTTCGCGCCGAGCTTCGTTCAAGCTCAACTCAAGGCAAAACTAACACTCCCGACCCAGGTGTACCGCATCGAATCGTACGACGCGCTCGTGCGAACGGGGGAAGCCGTCGCGAAAAGCATCAAGCGTCCCAAGTTGATGAAGCAACTCGACGCCCTCATCGAAAAACACCTGGGCAAGGGCGGAATCAAGGCCGCGGGAATCGATTCGACTCGACCTTGGATCGCCTATGGAGACATCAAAAGTTTCCAGACGCCGCCGAACATGGTGGTCATGTTACCAATCTTCGATGAAACCAAGTTCCGCCAAGCACTGGTCAAACACGGCCACAAAGTCAAGAAAGGGCAAAATGGCATTTGGTTGGTCGACCAGCCCTTCGTTCCCTTCACGACTGTCGGTTACAACGTCGCGCACAAGTACGTCTACATCACGACGAACAACTTCAACCCCATTGCGAAGAACAAGTTGGTTCACCCGTCCAAGTTGAAGACGACCAACATGAAAGCCTTGATCTCGGGAACGGTTTATTGGAACCGACTGCCGAAAAACGTCATAAAGACGATGAAAGACGAAGCCGCCCTCGGGCTCGCCCAAGCCTTCAACTACCCGACTCTTCCTGCCGCAAAACCATTCATGAAGGCACTGGAGAAGTACACAACAAAGCAAGTCGCCGACTTTTTCG
>CAYYUU010000212.1:0-9341 GCA_964474955.1 uncultured Alcaligenaceae bacterium
CCGTTGATACCACTTCTCACGCTTTCAGGAGAATAGGAAGACGGGAACGGATTTGTATTTTGATTCTCTTGGAAACTCGTAGTTCAACGCGGCTCGCGTGTACCCACGAGCAACGCAAAATTCCAAAATGTACACGAGCATCCCACGGCGAAAGGTCACGACACACAATTGACGCCCCGTTGACAATCCTTGGGTCGCGGAATTTTTTTACCATCAATTTGAAGACCAAGTGGCGGACAGTGCATCGGATGGTATGCGATCTCGTCCTGTGAGGCACCCATCGTAGGCTGTTACTTTGTATATCGTCCAAACCAACTGCCCGGACGCCTGGCAATGTGCTCGGCCAAAGACTCGCCATCACTGAGTAAAGCCGTGCGAACCTGTAGGATGGCTTCGGCTCCTTTGCCGCAATTCCAAAATTTCTCTGTCCCTTTGACTCGGAAATTGAACTCCTTGGTCAACAACTCGACACATCTGGTCATGACGGGCAACCCGCTTCAACGAGTACAAGGCCACGGAGCAAGTGAAGCTCCGACAATCACGGTTGGCCTTCCGCTGGGCGCACCAGTGAAGAGATTTAGGACATTTCCTCGATGTGGAAAAAGAGTTGACAGAGACTCAGCGACACGCAACGGCCTGGGTGAGGCGGATAGGCCAGTTGTGCAAACGCATCGACGAAAGATTGGCGGTGCATCCGACCAGCGGCGACTGGGTCGAGAAAGACCGGAATCTCCGGCAAACCGTGGCCGCGACCCGGCAGCAGGTGGAACCCGCCCCCTCCGAACTCAATTTTACAACTCAGGGGAACGCGAACTTTGGGCTTTTTCATTTCCTCCAACCGATCTGGGTCGTCCAACGTGTGAGGCAACTGAGACAGCCCAATTGGACGCAGCAGTTCCTCATGTTGGTCCAATCATTCATCCCATATGTTTTTTCGAGCACGAGTCAGACCAACGGCAGCACGTGAGGCGTGATAGTGATCCGACGTCTCCCCGTTGTTCATCGACAGAATACGAGCCATCGCAATGATGGCATGCTTCCTTCATGGGTCGATCAAAACGCCGAAATTTATAGACACAAACAACACTGGCCTTGGGCAGATCAAGTCGAAGAGTTGGTGAAGAACGAAACAGCCTTGGGAGGCGGGGCGAACGAGACCGAGCCAAAGTTGGAACTCGGATGACCTAGCGGCAATATCGTAGGCCTTCCCGACGTGCTCTCGCTGGGCAGAAGGGCGCGGAAAGGAGAGAAGACTCTGGGCCACAGGAAATGCATCGCAACCAGAAAATCGAAGATTCTTGTTCGCTCAAACAGACAATTTCTTGTTGCGGATCTTCAAAGTCTCACCCAGAATAAATGATGATTGCGCCACCGAAAACGAAAAATTCCACATTGTGCGTTTATGTCGTCAATTCTGCAGCGACAGTGAACCGGACCAGCTCCATCTTGGCGTTGATTACGGATTTCATTGATTGCTGCGGTTTATTTGCATATATAATATGGATTTTTTACTTAGTACACCCTCCGACTTCATCTTTGTCGAAGGATCGGACGTCTTGGCCGAGACCTGAGGTCGCTCTGCACGAAGGCAGTGAGAGCACCGTGATTGCCTCAACGGAAGGTGCTGCCATGGAATCACCATGCTCGGTTCTCATTCTGGATGACGACAGCCAAGTTCGAGAGGTCATTCGCCGAACTCTTGCGAAAGAAGGACACCAATGCTGGGCCTTCGCCAACCCACTGACCGCATTGGCCGAACTGCGTCAACGACCTCACGAAGTCGCCATCGTGGATCTCGTCATGCCCGAAATGGATGGGATGGCGTTCTTGCAGGCCCTCCGCGTAGAACAGATCCTGACCGTGCCGATCATGCTCACCGGGTACGCCAACGTCACCACGGCCGTGGAAGCCTTGAAGCACGGGGCTTTCGACTATCTTGAAAAACCATTCTCTCTCGCCGCCCTGCATGCCTGTGTGCAGAAAGCTAAAGAGCACTTCCGATTACGGGAGCGCGAGCATGACCTTTCTCGACTAACGTTGGAGTGGGAAGCAACATTCAATGCTTTTCCTGACCTCGTTGTCGTTTTGGATCCGGAAACCAAAGTCGTGCGATGCAACTCGGCCTTTGCCGACAAAATTCCGAATGTAGATCCCTCGCGCTTTCCTCAACCACTCAACGAGGTGTGCCCTCCTTTGGCTGTTGCGACTTCTGAGCTACAGACATTCCAGCCGTCTTCGCAGATCTCTCGTCCGAATTCTTGGGAGACGCAGGTTTTTGATTCTGACTTTCGAGTGACCGTTTCCCGCGTCCCGACAGCCGATGAATCCATGGGTGGGTTCATTGTCGTCGCTCGAGACGTCACGAACGAACGGAGGGGCGAACGGGCGTTGCGTGAATCCGAAGCGTTCCTCGCAGCGTCTCTCGATT
This sequence comes from uncultured Alcaligenaceae bacterium, assembly GCA_964474955.1. Lineage (GTDB taxonomy): Bacteria > Planctomycetota > Planctomycetia > Gemmatales > Gemmataceae > CAYRFQ01. The sequence goes on from CAYYUU010000212.1 coordinate 2,429, forward strand.
CCCTCTCTGCTCACATCGCCGTCCTCGACGAGGAGGGAACGATCATTAAGGTGAATAAGACGTGGCGAGACTTCGCCGACGCCAACTCTCTGGGAACCCAACGCTACGGCGTTGGAACCAACTACTTTCACGTGTGCAACAAAGCCAGTCTCACGGGGTGTAAGGAAGCCACCACCGTGGCCCAAGGCATCCGCGAGATTTTGGCGGGCGAACGGGAGCATTTCTACCTTGCGTATCCTTGTCACAGCCCAGACGTGCGACGTTGGTTTCAGCTCCGCGTGACGAAATTTGCCATCGATGACCCAACGAGAGTCGTGGTGGCCCATGAGAACATCACGGAACGAAAGCTGCTCGAGGAGACACGCCGGTTGCTGTTGGCTCGCGTCCTCTACGTCCAGGAACAAGAGCAGCGAAGATTGGCTCGAGAAATCCACGACGGATTGGGCCAGCGTCTGACGTATCTGTCGATGTGCTTGTCGACTTTCACAGAAGACAGTGTCCCGGATGCGGACACCGTCCAGGCCATTCAAGACCAGGTTTCGCTGGCCATCGACGAAACGAGAAGGCTCGTTCGGGGACTGCGGCCTTCTTCGCTCGATCAGTTTGGTTTACAGGCCGCCTTGGGGAAAGTAATCCTGATGTTTACGGAAGCCTCGGGGGTCGAGGTATCCAGCCAGTTCGAGGGGTTCGGGGCCGACGAAACAATTCCGAATTCGTCGAAGAATGTTCGCCTTCCGGCAACTTTGGAGACCGTCCTTTTCCGCGTCATCCAAGAGGGCTTGACGAACATCGCCAAGCACGCACACGCCAATCACGTGAGCCTCCACGTCACAAAGGACGAGGGAACCGTCGTCGCAACGCTTTGCGATGATGGGGTCGGTTTTGACTCGCGTCAGGCGATGTCCTTCCCGAAGCCGAATCAGGGTTACGGTTTGCTTGGTATCCGGGAACGTGTTGAGATGCATGGGGGAACGTTTTCGATTAGGTCCAGCCCCCAAGGTGGGACGACACTCTGCGTGAGATTTGCTTTGGAGGATTTCTCCGGTGGCGAGCATCAAAGTACTGTTGGCAGATGACCACTCCCTGTTTCGGGAGGGACTTCGCAAGGTCATCGAGAACGAACCGGGATTGTCGTCATCGAGGAAGTCGATAACGGAACCGACGTGGTGCCCCGGTCACTAGCCTGCATTCCCGACGTTGTCTCTTTGGATCTCAACATGCCGGGTACGAACGGAATTCGAATCATCGAACAATTGCGGTCCCAGTTGCCCCAAGTCGCCGTCCTGGTGGTAACGATGCACGACGACCCTGCGTACGCCGAGGCGGCCCTCGCTGCCGGTTGCCAAGGATACCTTCTCAAGACGACGTCGCACGTCAGTATGCTGAAGCCGTCCGAGTCCTTGCGTCAGACGGGCATTACGTGAGTCCCGAAATCCAGCCTTTGGGAAAGAATTGTTCCGTTCCCAAAAACAACCCCAGCACGCCTTCCCCTCCGCAAAAACTTAGCGAAAGAGAATCCGAGATCTTGGCACTTTTGGCCCAAGGTTACACGTACAAGGAAATCTCCGAAAAGCTCCACCTGAGCATCAAGACGATAGAAACATACCGAACTCGCCTCGGAAAGAAACTCGGGATTCAAACGCGAGCGGCCTTGGTCAAATACTACCAGGAAGTCTGCGCTCCGAACTCGTTCCCTGACCTCCACCCCGAATCCTAGAGTCGTGAACCGAATCCTACTTTTGCGAAATTCCCTACAGTGATCGAGGGAAGTGCGATCCGGATGAGGGAACACGGATTGTCCGTTCACTTAGTTGGATCGAATCCGCACGAGTTGGGTCGGGACGACGTTCGCCCTTTCGGGTGAGGTACTCTCGGCGCGTCCCAAGGAACTCGGTCCAGCTCACTTTTCCGCCAAAGTTTTCCAACTTCAGGGATATCCCTGACAAGCATCGTCGAAACTGTATGTTAGGGTATTATCAGTTCTCGCAAAACTGTTGTCAGTCAATACAACCTGCCCAGATAGTTTCTCCGGTTTGCTCGTACCTAGCTCCGCAACCTAGTGATGAGTGGGTTCCGGACACGCCAAACCGGATGAGTTTCTTGTTCGTTGCCGAGACAGAATGTCCAGCAACTCCGCTTGAAGTGCGCGTTCGCCTGCTCCCGAGTTGCCTGTGGTGCATACCGGCGTGCGAGGAACGTGCCTCTGGGGGCGGAGTCCGCATGGCCGCAGAAAGCAAGAGGCAGTTCTCATGGCAGACGAGTTTGATGTGTTCTTGATCGAACGACTTCGGCGGACCCATGCGGTCTCGCAGAGCCAAGTCTCTTCGCTCCTGGAGTGGTGGAGGAACAATGCCGAGTACAACCAAAACCTGATTGAGTTCCTCGTCGGCCATAAGGTGCTGCAGCCGGCTGCCCTCAAGACGTTGATGTTGACCAAAAAGGGTTACTTGTCCTTCGACGATTGGGGAGCACTCATGGACCCCGAGGGAAGGAGAATTCTGGCCGAGCAATTACAACGCACGGCCCCGAAAGAAGGGGAACGCAAGCATCAGCATACCGAAGACGACGAGACTGCCATCACCGTACCACAACTTTCTGAGGAGCCCAAGAACGTCTCCACAACCCAGAAAACCAACAACACGCTCCCGCGGGACTCTTGCACTGGGGACAAAGAAAACCTGCGACGAAAAGTTCAGCTGGGGGACATCCTCGGGAAGTGCCTGCTGACGGACGTCATCGGAGAAGGTGGGAGTGGAGTGGTCTTTCGGGCTCTCCACAAGGGGCTTCAAGTGACCGTTGCCGTGAAGGTCCTGCATTCCGCGGGAGACCATAACGTCACCGAATCCTACCAACGATTTCGCAATGAAGCCAGATTACTGGCTCGGCTAGATCACGAATCGATCGTCCGTGTACTTGACTTCGAGGACGACCCCGGATGTCCTTACTTGGTCCAGGAGTACGTGGACGGCCCGAGCCTGGCCGACCTCATCACCCAGACTCAAGGGCTGCGCCCGGTACGAGCCCTCGAGATTGTGGCCCAGACCGTCCAGGCACTGTCGGCAGCTTGGAAAGTCGGCGTTGTCCACCGGGACATTAAGCCTCGAAACATCTTGTTGACCAGGGAAGGAAAGGTCAAGGTCGTGGACTTTGGCTTGGCAGGCGTGAGTGAGTCCAACAGTTTCCAGCGCCTCGAGGTCGAACCGGAACTTGCCGAAGGGGGCGTTGGGACGCTGTTCTACATGGCTCCTGAGCAGTTCTCGAAAGAACACAAGCCCGACTTCCGGGCCGACATCTACTCCTTGGGAGTGACTTTGTTTCAAGCACTGACCGGAGACGTCCCATTCCGAGGATCGACCCCAGGAGAGATCATGGTCAAGCACTATCGAGAGCCGCCGCCTTTTGTCCATGATGTCGTCCCGAATGTTCCGAAGTCCGTCAGTCGGTTGGTCTCGAACATGTTAGCGAAAACCCCCACCGGGCGTTTCGAAAGCTACGAAGCCCTCCTTCGGGCCATTGAAGCCACCCTGGACTATGTTCGCAAGAACGTCAGACCTGCCAGCGGATCATCAGATTGCGACAGTGGCCGACAACGAAGTTCGTCAGCCTCCCCCCATGTATGTGTTGTCGCACCAGCCCAGGAATAGAACTCGGACAATCAAAAATTCGCCACAACCTAACACGGACGTGGAGAACGGAGCATTGGCTCCTGGAGGGAACGTCCGCACAGACCGAACTTCGCCATACGGAATGGTTTCACTGAGACCATCCAACACCCAACCCGAGCCGAAGAACTTCGACGGCCACACCTTGTCATGAGGAGGAGAAAAACCGTGGAACTCACGATGTTGATTCGCCAAGCCATCCGAGACTCGCACGACGCCATCGAGGGCCTGCCAATCTCGAAGGCAATGCTCGAAGGGACCTTGGACCGAGCGACCTACGTTCAGCTGCTCCAACTTCTCAAGCCAATCCACCAAGCCATCGAGCAAGCTGCCGCGGTGCTCCAGGACATCCTCCCGCCGTGTACCTTTGGAAGGCCCAGAAGCGAGTGCATCAAAAAAGATCTCGCCTACTTCGGGGCCCAGGAGACACACTCCATGAGCGAGGAAGTGTTGGACCTCAGAAGGCAATTCGAAGAATGGAGTGAACGCCGACGGGCAGCCTTGCTCGGGGCCATTTACGTCATCGAAGGTTCTCGAATGGGATCGATGGTCCTGGCCCGCTCGCTGGCGCAAACATTTGGTGTCTCGCCGACGCCTGGTAATGGCCTCGATTATCACGTCGATGGGATGGCGGACCTGCCCAGAAAGTGGGGGCAGTTTAAGGGCATGATGAACGCCCTCGGACTCTCGCACGAAGATCGAATCCACGTCCTTGACGGGGCCGTGATGACGATGGACGGATTGTGTTCCGTGTACGCCAGCGTTGGTCAAATCGATGAGACCGGGGAACGCACAAGGAGCGTACTCCAAGAAAGTGTCGCGTGATCGAACCTGAGACCGTCCGCCTTTGATCCCAGAGGACCCTTATGAAACGCTTGACTCTGCATCCTCTGAACGAACCCGTCGACGTGGAGACTCGCAGCTGCCTGCTCGATGCCCTTCTCGCGAAGGAACTCAATGTGCCGATGGCGTGTGGCGGAAATGGGTTGTGTGCCACGTGTCATGTATTCGTCAAGGAAGGCAAGGAGGGACTCACGGCCAGGACGGAGAGAGAACGACGAACACTGAGTTTCATCTCGGGCACGAATGAGGATAGCCGTTTGGCATGCCAGTGTCGCGTCGTCGGTGATGGGGTGAAGGTCGAGATTCCCGAGGGCATGTACATCGAGAAGGCGGAGGACCTACTCTCCCTCCTCGGGACTCGGTCCCCAACGGACGTCCTCCACCCCGTGACGGGGAAGATACTGATCGCGAAGGGGAAGCTCATCACTCGGTCGCAGATCGCGGCCTTGAAGGAACACAATTTCGAGGTCGACCGGCTTCGGGATACCAACTCGGTGACCCTCTACGGGCGAGACGAGCTCGCGACTGGGAACTCTTCTCGGCCCAAACAGGAGACCTCCCACCAACGATTCCCGTCCTCAACGATCGACACGGCACGACCCCAACGACAACCCACGAACGGATCTTTCGGTCTCCCGGAACAGGGCCACGTTCCCTCGAATTTCCCGTCCGGATCGATCCACCCAAGGGCCCAACTCCCGGCCGAGTTTCAGCCGGGGACGATGGTCGGGAAATGCTTGATCGTAGAACAAATCGGAAAGGGTGGGTCCGGCGTCGTGTTTCGGGCAATCCACCGTTCGCTCAACATACCCGTCGCCGTGAAGCTCTTGAACATTCACCCCGACCACGACGACCCTGCTGTCCTCGGCCAACTCCGAAACGAGGCCCAGCTGCTGGCCCAGTTGAACCACCCTAACATCGTCCGCGTTTGGGACTACGAGGACGCGGTCGAACATCCTTACATGGTTCTCGAGTATGTCGAGGGGTGGAGCCTCCGAGAATTGATCGAGCAAAGCGGACGAGTCTGCCAGGATCGAGCCATTTCGATCATGATCCAGGTCGGAGAAGCCCTTCGGGAGGCGACTCGACTGGGAATCGTCCATCGGGACGTGAAGCCCGGAAACATCCTTCTCTCGAAGGACGGGATTGCGAAGATCGCCGACCTCGGACTCGCCATGATCCACCGGGACGAACCGACTTCTCAGCACGAGGCACACGACGGGGCCCTCTTCCGGCTCGAAGGGACTGTGGCGTACATGTCCCCCGAACAAGTTCGTGGAGAAACCAACCTGGATCATCGGGCGGACATCTATTCACTTGGGGCGACCTTTTATCATGCCGTGACCGGGAAATTGCCGTTTCGGGGAAAAGGCCGTAAGGAAGTCCTCGAACAACACCTTCATGCTCCGGTCGTCCCCCCACACAAGCTCGCCACTGACGTCCTGATCTCCACGTCGGAGGTCATCTGCCGGATGATGGCCAAGGAACCTGATCAAAGATATCAGGATTACGAGACGTTGTGCCAAGACTTCGAACTCCTCGAAGAGGAAGCCCACGAGGGTGATATCAGCTCCACAGATACGAACGTGGATGCTTCTCGTAGTTTCTCGCGATCGTCCATCCGGCATTGACCACGTTGGGAACACTCTCTTTGGAACACCATTTGATCCGCACCAGTCGAGGATAACCATGAAAACGCTAACATTCCAACCCATTAACGAGACCGTTGCGGTCCCCACCAGGAGTGACTTACTCCAAGCCCTCCTGGCGAAAGAAGTGGACGTGCTCATGGCCTGTGGTGGAAAGGGACTGTGCTCCACCTGCCATGTCTATGTCAAGGAAGGGAACGAACAACTCACGCCGCACACGGATCGTGAGAAGCGATCACTTTCGTGCATCACCGGCAGCCGCTCCGACAGCCGCTTGGCGTGTCAAGCTCGCGTGTTGGGCGAGGGCGTGGTCGTCGAGTTGCCCGAGGGAATGTACATCGAACGCGTCGAAGACTTGATGGCCTACCTTGGCCAGCGAGCCAAGACAAACATACTCCATCCGATTAACGGTTCTGTCCTGATCGAGAGGGGCAAGATCATCACAAAGTCTCGCCTCGTCGAACTCGAAAGCCTCAACGTCGAGGTCGAACAAGTGCGAGCCACCACGTAGCTCAACCCATGACCTTAACTCTTACCCTAACCAGGAGACGTTTCAAGAATGGCAACCGCGACACCTCCTTCTTCCCCCCAGACACTGTCCGTCGTTTGGGACCAAAAGCCAAACCCCGAGGCACTCAAGCTCGTCCGGCTTCCCGCAGACAAGTGGAACCCGGTTCCACGTGTCAAGGCCGTCTTCGGGGACACCCAGGGCCATTTGATATTTGAGGTTGGTTAGTTTGGGTAATTGTTTTACTTTTC
>CAYYUU010000213.1:0-8248 GCA_964474955.1 uncultured Alcaligenaceae bacterium
GGCTTGTTCGTAGAGTCGCTTATATTGTTCCGGGTCGGTTTCCTTGAGCTTCTTCAACTCGGCAAGGTCAGCCGTTTGGTTTTCGTCGCGGTCCGAAAGCGCACAAAGCGGCAGCAAAACTAACCCGACTGCCACGACCAGAAGTAAGCGTCCGTATTTCCACATGACACAGGCCACAAAGATGGAGGAGCGGAATGTCTACCGGGAGCCCGACTACTCACTCGATTCTTTCCCGAACAGTTCGGGATGGTCGAGCTGTTGCAAAAACTCGATGTCGTCGACAGCCTCGTACACGGCGCGATGTTTGATGACCCGTAGGTCCCGCACGAGCGTTTCTTCGACCTTCTCTTCGGGCACAGGTTTTGGTTTCGTCTTTCCCGCGTTTCGTCCGACCCCGAACCCCAAGAGCAAGACGAACGCGCCGGCCAACGCCCAACCCACACGCACAAGCCACTTTCTGGTGTTTGTCGGCTTTGGCATCCGCATGGTCGAAATCGGACGATGTTCGAGAACTCGGTCAAGCGTGCGATGCGTAAAATTGCTCGACGCCTCCGCCTTCGGGAGGTGGTCGAGTAAGTCCCAGGCTTGCTTGAGCGTCTCCATCTCGGCTCGAACATCCGGATCAAGACTGATGCGAGTTTCGATCTCGCGGGCCGTCACCTCGTCGAGTTCGCCGTCGAGATAGGCCACCAGATTTTCTCGATCTTTTTCGCTGAGCTGCGACATTGGACTCAAATGGCTAAAAGGGTGTTGTTTGGCTCAACCTTCTTCTTCTTCCTCGGAAGCAGTCGGGACTTGCCCGTCCATGTAGATATAGTCCTTCAGAGCCAAACGAAGATTTTCACGAGCCCGACTTAACAGAGACTTGACTGCCTTGGTAGTTAACCCCATTACGTCGGCGATCTCGGCGTAGTTCATGTCTTCGAACTTATTCAAGACGACGGCCATCCGTTGGCGTTCGTTCAGAGTCGTGAGGGCTTGTTGGATGACGTCGGCGAGTTCTTGTTGTTGGAGTCGTTTCGTCGGGAGCGTACTCGTGTCGTGGACAAGTTGTTCGGCTGGCCTCGGACCCAACGGACCCGAATCGCGAGTGTCCAAGGGAACGACCGGTTTTCGTTGTCGACTGCGGAGCGCGTTCAGCGCCAAATTATTCGCGATCGTATAAAGCCACGTCGAAAACTTCGCCGAGGGATGGTACGTCTTGCGATTCCGATAGACTCGCAGGAACACTTCTTGGGCCAAATCCTCGGCCTCTTGGAGGTTGTTGACCAGGTGGTTGAGCACTGTCACGAGTCGGTGCTGGTACAGTTCCACGATTTCCGCAAAAGCAGTGGGGTCGTCGTCCCGTACCCGCAACATAATGCGAATGTCAGGATCGCGGAGAGCCATTTGTGCGCTGCTCTCGCCTATCATCGTGGAAAACTGCCTCCCTACTATTTAACCGGGCTACCCAAACTTAGTTCCGAAAATCGGCGAGGGGTGTACAAATCAAACAGACGACAAGCTGGAGTGTCGGGCAAGCATAGCGAGGGCACACCTTACGGAACTTTCAGCCGCGAACCCGCTTGCTCCACCGCTTTCCTTCGCAACTGTCCGCAAGCGGCATCAATTTCGGAGCCCTTCCGTTTGCGGACTTTCACGCTAATCCCTGCCGAACGTAGCGTCTTGACGAAGACTGTTTGGGCCGCCTGAGTCGGTCGTACATACGGGAGCCCTTCCACGTCGTTAAACGGAATCAAGTTTACGTGGGCGTGCCGACCCCGCAACAATCGTGACAGTTCGCGGGCGTGTTGCGGCTTATCATTGAAATCCCGCAACAAGACGTACTCATAAGTTACCTGACGGCCCGTCTTGTCGAAGAAATATTTGGCCGCTTCCAGAATATCCGTGATTCCGGTTTGAACGTTCGTAGGGACAATTTCGGTCCGAAGGTCATCGTTCGGAGCGTGGAGCGACACGGCCAAATGATACTGCTTTCCGAGGTCCGCCAGACGCCGTATTTTTGCAGGCAGGCCAACGGTCGAAATCGTAACGTGTCGTGCGGACATCCCAAGCCCGTTCTTTGTCGTCGCGATGTCGAGGACTTCGAGAAGGTTATCGAGGTTCGCGAGAGGCTCGCCCATGCCCATCACGACGACGTGCGAAAGCCGCTCTGGTTTGTCTCCTGCGGGTGGCGGAACGTTCCGCAATCGCAACAATTGCTCCAAGATTTCGGCCACCGTCAAGTTGCGTTCGACGCCGTTCAACCCACTCGCACAAAACACGCAACCCATCCCACAACCAACCTGGGTACTGATGCAGGCCGTCCGCCTACCACCATCCTGGATCAACACGCACTCGACCAATTTGTCGTCGGGAAGTTTGATCAGCAATTTGTGGGTGTTGTCGTTCGCCGTCAAATGTCGGGCCACACGGTTCCCAAAGAGCGAAAAAGTCTCGCCAAGTTCCGCCCGAAGGGCCTTCGGGAGATCGGTCATTTGGTCATACGATTCGGCACCGACCTCCACGAGCCACCGTCGGACCTGCTTGGCGCGCATCGCCGGTTGCTCTCGCTCGGCGAACCACTGACGCAGTTCCTCCGGCGAGAGGTCGAGAATCGCAACCCGCCTGGTTTCGGGTTGTGGATTTTGAATCGTCGGCAATTCCACAGTAATTCACTCATCTCCTTGTGAGGCTTAATCTAACGTCATTATTGTAAACAGGAGGGGGATGACGAGCAAAGAATTGGAGAGGGAAGAGAAATGGGCCTCAGGCGAAGTCCGGTTTTTCAGCACCCAAGCCGCGAACCGGGAAATAAATAAGTGTCCGTGTTGTGGTTAGGGCCCGTAGGACCGGTTTTTAACCGGTCCAAGAAAAACACGGACAGGTTAAAAACCGGTCCTACGGTCAAACACACGAATCCGGACAGATATGTATATATTTCGCATTCCTTGGCCTGGGTTCTTCGCACGTTCGCGCCTTCGCGTGAGACCTTCTCTGCGGATACAGCTTAATGGATCTTCCGCCGATAGCACACAAAATCACAAACCGATTCGCCGAACCGATCCGTGAGGGCTTCCTGGGCTCGCTTGCTGATGTTGTTGATTTCGAGGGTGAGATATTTCAAATTGGTGAAATACGGTGAGTCGATCAAGACTTGGATTTCCGAATCTTTGGTGAGGTTGTGAGCACGAATCGATAAGGCGGAGAGGTTGGAGGCCATGGGACTCGAAGCGAGAACCGTAATCGCACGGTGGTCGATCCAGTTTCTCGCCAGGCTGAGAACCTCGAGATTCGTCGCAGAATTCGACATTGCTTCGATGGCGGTGTGGACATCGTCGTTCGGCAGAAACGTAGCGGAGAGGTCCAGGTATCGAAGTTGCGACCACCAGGGCGACCGAATCAGTGTACGAATGCCCGCCGAACCGATGTGGGAATTGCTCAAATTGAGGTGCTGAAGTTTGGCCAAATGCGAACACTCGGCCAAAACGGTTCCTTCCGCCCGGACCCCCCAACCATCGAGCCGAATGCGACTGAACCGCTCCAGTAGGTTGTTTTCGCCCAACCAGCGCACCGTACGAGAACCTAAATTTCGTAAGTCGAGAGACCGAACCGGGGCAAGTTCCAACATTTTCGGGGCGTGCGTCGTGAAAGCCTTGTAGTGGTTCGCCACGATGACGCTTGGGAACCCGCATTCGAAACGCCAGCGAACGTTTGAAAATTTCGGCAAAGATGCCAAACTTTGACGGCCCACATCCTGCACGAGTTCCCGCCAGCGGCTCCGGAGTGGCAGCGACCATTGCTCGGGCAATGAGTTTACGAGTTGATAACCCAGGCGGATAAACTCGGCCCGTTTGGGCTTGCCGTGTTCTTCCATCAGGTCGGCATAGATCAAACGCAGGTCGTCATTGTGTGGGTCTTCGTGAATGGCTCGCAGTAATTGTTCTTCCGAACTCATCCGACAACCCCAACTATCTCGGCACCGTCACCGCGACGCCTCGTCCGACTTGATCATGCCTTCGTTTACTTTTTCACGCGTGTTTTTGGTGGGCTCAAAGTATTGTCCCACGGACTCGCAATTCTTGTAAAGGCGTGAATCGAATTTGTGACGACATTAGAAGTCTATCACTACCTACGTTGCGGCGTTTGTCAAATAAATGTCTCGCAACGACGATTTGTGCAACGTTCATACCAAACCACTGGAAGCTTACGAGAGCACATTGTAGATCGGCGTTTCGCTCCAGTATCACTCAGAGTTTTGGGAAAATGGCAAAGGTGTTGAAATCGAGAAAGCCGACGTGTTGCTACAAAAGGTTTACGGACTCGTTAAACTCTGTTCACAATGAAACAGCGAAAATCAAATCAAGGCAGGCTTGGGTGTCGGCTCACTTTTCCCTATTTCCTAATTCCCCGTCCGGCGTCTCAAAACCACATCCACCACGGTTCCGATCAACAACGCCACGCCCAACACGAATTCTCGCATGTCGTCGGGAATCCCGGCGAAGCTACATACGGCCCAAAGAAGCGGCAAGATCACTGCTCCCATCACGATCCCGATGATGTGGCCATCTCCGCCACGCAGACTACCTCCTCCGAGACCGGCTCCGGTGATGGCGTAGAGTTCGACCCAGCTACCCACCATCGGTGGCGAAGCGGACCCAATCCGCAACATGTATTGAATCCCCGCAAACCCGGCCATGAACGAACACCACATGTACGCCAAAATTTTGTATCGGTCCGTCGGAATTCCAGCATATCGGGCGGCCTGTTCGTTCGAACCGATGGCGTAGAGGTAGCGTCCGAAGACCGTGCGGTGGAGTACAAACCCGACCACAATCGCAAACCCAAAGAATACGAACAGAGGCATCGGAACGCCGAATACCGTTCCCTTGACGATGTACGCCAGCGGCTCGATGTCCCACTCGGTTTGGCCAATCCCAACGTTCCGCGAAGCGCCGGTGGCGAAGCGAGTGGTCACTCGCGCAAACCCGCGAATGATGAACAGCCCGCAAAGCGTCACCAAAAAGGGTTGGAGCTTGAGCTTGGTGATCAAAAGTCCCTGCCCGGCCCCGAGGAGCGGAAACGAAAGCAGGATAATGCCCGCAGCCACAAAGGGAGGAACTCCGGCAAAATCTCGGAATCCGGTCAACAGCGCAAACACAACCGCGCTGAACCCCAACATCGACCCAATCGACAAATCTATCCCGCCACTGATGATGACCGGAGCCACGCCCAACACCACGATTCCGGCAATGCCGATTCGCTCCGCCAGCGCTTGTTGCGCTGCCGGCGACCAAGCCGCTTCTCCCGTCGAGAGAAATAGCGCGTAAAGCACCACGACCATTAAAGTGACGCCGACAACTTTTATCACAACTTCGTCTCCCAAAGTTGAGAGTTGACCTTGGAAGCCACGGCGTGGCTCAAAACCCTCAACCCTCAACTCTTTTTCCTGTAGCAAGGCGCATCACAGCCTCTTCACTCAGTTCCTTTCGCGAGAGAATCCCCGCCAACCGGCCCTCATGAAGGACAGCAACTCGGTCGCTCATGCCCAAGATTTCTTCCAGGTCACTCGAGATCATCAAGATCGCCGTCCCTTCGGCGGCCAACTGATCCAGCAAAGCGTATATCTCGCTTTTGGCTCCGACATCCACTCCACGTGTCGGTTCATCTACGATAAGCACGCGAGGCTTGCGAGCCAACCATTTCCCCAAGACGACTTTTTGTTGATTGCCGCCCGAGAGCAGCCCGACCGTTTTCGAGACTCCCGACGTTCGAACGCTTAACTTCGTGCGAAGTTCTTCGGCCAATACCCGCTCTTCCCTCTGATTGACAAGCTGAGCATGACTGAGTGTATCCAAGTTTGGCAAGCTGAAATTGTGCTCGATCGTATCTTCCAAAACCAGCCCATGACGTTTTCGATCTTCTGGCACAAGCACAACGCCGGCCTTGATGGCCTGGTTCGGATTGCGAAACGACACCGGTTCGCCATCGACCAACATCGTGCCAGAGAAGCAAGGACGCAATCCAAAAAGCGTCTCCGCCAGCTCCGTTCGTCCGGCTCCGACGAGCCCCGACACTCCCAGGATTTCCCCCTCGTGAACGGTGAGCGAAATCGGTTCGGAAATTCCACCCGGTACGCTCGGCACGCCCGGATAACGGAACTCACGCAACGTCAGCCGTTTTCGCTGCGGATTTTGGTTGTGCTCTCGCTGAAAGAATTGACTGGCCTCGCGTCCGACCATCAACCGCACCATAGCGTCGTGCGTAATCTGTTGCGAGGGCTCGCTCTCTTCTCGTCTGAGTTCGCCCACGCGCCGACCGTCCCGAAGCACAACGACTCGGTCGGCCAGCTCTTCCACTTCCCCGAGTCGATGCGAGATGTAGACAATCGCCACTCCCGATTCCTTGAGTCCCGCAATCACCTCATAGAGCTTTTCCGTCTCCCTTTGTGTCAGGCTCGTTGTCGGCTCGTCCATGATCAGAATGCGGACGTTCATCGACAAGGCTCGGGCGATCTCGACGAGCTGCCGATGTCCCGGCGAAAGCCTCCCAACGATCGCTCGCGGCGAACACTCCAATCCCACCCGAGCCAGCAACTGTTGCGTTGCTCGAAACATGTCCGACTCGGCCAATACGCCCAACGCACCAATCGACTCGCGGCCCAGAAAGACGTTCGCGGTAACGCTGAGGTCTTCGCACAAGTTTAGTTCCTGATGAATCAAACTCACTCCAAACCGCATCATCTCGGTGATACTCCCGAGACGCACGGGTTCGCCATCGAGTTTGAGATGTCCTTCGTCGGGAATATAAATCCCGGCCATGATCTTCATGAGCGTAGACTTGCCCGCGCCGTTCTCTCCGACGATCGCGAGGACTTCGCCCGGATAGACCGAGAGCGAAACATCATCGAGGGCTTGGACGCCGGGGAATTGTTTGCTGACGTGTTCGACTTGGAGGAGAGGTCTTGCGTTCACTTGGTGGTTTCCACAACTGGACTCACGCGAAGCCGCGAAGAGCCGCGAGTTGAGAATAGCCACAGAGATCACAGAGTCCACGGAGGAAAAACTCCTCGTGTTTCTCCGTGGACTCTGTGACCTCTGTGGCTATTCTCTTTCTTTCTTCCTTCGCACCTTCGCGGCTTCGCGTAAGACTTTTGATTTTCGTGTTCTATTCCTTCACCAATCGAAACACCAGGTGATTAAAACTATCCACGATATAAAGAGTCCCATCTTTGTGAATCGTCACGCCGTGCGGTTCGTTCATCGGGACCATGAGCGCATCGCCGCCGTTGCCCGAGAACCCTTTCTTTCCAGTTCCGGCAATCCGAACCAACTTGTTCTCGCGAGGATAATACATCCGAATAACATGGTTGGCCGTGTCGGCAATGATAACATTGTCTTTGTGATCGATGCAGAGGTGTTTCGGTCCACGAAGCCGAGCTTTGCGAGGATCACCACCGTCGCCGCTGTTACCGGGTTTTCCCGTACCGACGACCGTTCGAATTTTCCCTTTCGGATTCACGACTCGCAAAGCATGCCCGCCGCGTTCCAAGATGTAGACATTTCCTTTGCTATCGGCGGCCACAGCTCGGGGATCGACCAGCGGCGACGTTTTGGCATCGGCACCATCTTTCGGGACACCGCGTTTTCCGTTCCCGGCGATGGTGGTGACGATCTTCGTCTTCATGTCCACCATCCGGACGCGGCGGTTATTCAAGTCAACCACATACATCTTCGTCTTCGAAGGATTGAAGGCGATGCAAAACACGCCGCTGAACTTGGCTTTCACGGCTGGACCACCATCACCGCCATACGCTCTCTTGCCAGGAACTCCCGCAAACGCGGTGACCTTCTTCGTCTCCAGGTCGATCTTTCGCACGCGATTGTTCCAGGTGTCCGCAACATACAAATTGCCTTTCGGACCAACAATGATACTGTGCGGTCCGTTAAACGTTGCCTTCGCCACCGGGCCACCGTCTCCCGAGTTCCCTTTCTTTCCGGTCCCGCCAATCGTCGTGAGCATCCCCTCGGGAGTCACCTTGTGGACTCGGTAACCATGCAGTTCGACGATGTACAGATTACCCTGTTTGTCAAAGTCGACGCCGAACGGCTCGATCAAACGAGCTTTCTTCGCCGGACCATCGCCACCCTTGCCGCCACCAGCGACTAATACGAGTCGATCGGCTTGGGCGTATCCGATAGGAAAAAGGATCAACGAAGCAAACAGTAAGGCAGGAAAGATACGCATAGGAGGGTTCCTCTCAAGGTGG
>CAYYUU010000213.1:8258-9314 GCA_964474955.1 uncultured Alcaligenaceae bacterium
GCCCAAGACAAAAAACTTTTCGCGGAGCGAAAAGCAACTTTCCAACATCCGACTCCAATTTATCCGTCCGCCCAAGCTGCCGCGTTCCATAAACAAAAGCAAGCGCAGACTCACTGACAAATTTTCTGATTTGATGCTATCGCACCTGAAATGGAATTTGCAACTGTTGGGGTTGTGGGAGTGGCTTTTTCAAATCACGATCAAAGGGTGCCATCGGCGTATTTCCCGCCGTGTCTTCAAAACGCGGATCGACAACCAGACGATATTCTTGTGCATCCCATTTTTTCGTCGGCGAAAACTTCCACGATCGTTCGTGTTTGCCAATCGTAATCTTGCCCGTAACCTTTTGGTCCTTCGAATCGACGATGTGTAAGAATCTGTGAAGAGAGCTGTAATCCATCGCGGCCGGAAACATGACAACTACTGGCTTCTGGGTGTTGGCTTTCGGAGCCACGGCTTTCCACTGGGAAAGATCAATTCGCGTTCGGTTCTCGGCCACGGTCTTGAAGGGTTTTCGATATTCTTTGACCAATGGATTTCCGTCGGCGTCTTTGATGGCCTTTCGAATAACGAGTGTATATTTCCTGTTAGGAACAAGTACAGGCCCTAACAATTTTCGCATCAATACTTCCCACTTAATACGTCCCGGATGAATATATAAAATCAATTTCCTATCCGCCTGATCCCACAATTCATCCGTAAGCCACGGATCACGAACGGCCTTTCCCTTCTCATCAAGTATCTGCTTTTGCGTAAATATTTCTTTCCCACCTCGCATCGGACCCGAGAATCGAATATGGAAGCGTAGATGATTCGCGGGCAATACTTTGGCCGTGGGATACACTTCCAGAACCTTCGTGGATGCTACCTTCTTATTCAAAGGAACAACATAGTCTATCTGTGTGCTCTTGTTTTTCTCAGGAGTATATATCGCTCGATATCGAAATCCTCGTTCCAGCTTTACCGAAGGTTGGAAACTCAGCGTAGTTCCTTTTCGTTTATAACTACCGAACATGGGCGGTCCAACTTTATCCTTCCGCACCAACACGAAACGAA
>CAYYUU010000214.1:0-9292 GCA_964474955.1 uncultured Alcaligenaceae bacterium
TAGACAACTCGCGATTGGCTCGGGCCTCACACGGCACGACGCGAACGTTGATTGCCAACATGGTCGAGGGAGTGACCAACGGCCATCAGAAGCGGGTAATCGTTAGCGGGATTGGGTATCGAGTGGTCTGGGACGGCGACCAACTCGTTTTCAGCGTCGGTCACGCGAATCGGATTCGGCGGACTCCTCCATCCGACGTGGCGGTCGAAATCGAGGAATCTCGCATCGTCGTGGTCAGCGGGATCGACAAGCAAAAGGTCGGCCAGTTCGCCGCCCACGTACGGGCCGTCCGTCCGGTCAGCCCATACTGGGATTCGAAGAATAATTGCCCGATCGGGATTTATTACGAAGGTGAACAATTGCGGCGCAAGCTGGGCAAGGCCGAGTCGATGAAAAAGTAAAGTGTATTTCGTTCTGCGATGCCCCAAGTTCGTGGACGTCTTCTTGGGTGAGAAGAGGTCTCGGACTTGGGGCTTTTCTGTTAGATTGGTGAGAGTCGCCAGAAAGTCATCGCAAATCTCAGCTAGGTCCGATAGCTTGAAAGACAAAGGTGGTTCTCCGCTGCGCTTGTGCCACCCCACGAAAAAACGCTACGCGTAATCGCTAAGCATTCTCTCCAAAAAAGCGTTGGAGACATCTATGTCCGATAAAATTCATGACAACGCGACAAAAATAATTCCGCCATTTTTCTATGGGACGGCCTGGAAAGAAGAACAAACTCAATCCCTGACCGAACTCGCCTTGCAGACCGGTTTTCGGGGGATTGATACCGCAAACCAACGGATGCATTATTACGAGGCCGCCGTCGGGGAGGCGCTTGCCGCCGCGATTGCGAGTGGCTTGTTGACTCGGGACGATCTGTTTTTGCAAACCAAGTTCACGTTCCGCCGAGGGCAAGATCATCGGCTGCCGTACGATCCTGCGGCACCGATCGCGACTCAGGTCCAGCAATCGTTCGCAAGTTCGCAAGAACATTTGGGGACGGAGTTCATCGATTCATATGTGCTCCACGGGCCGAGCCAACGTTCCGGCTGGAACGACGTCGATTGGGAAGCCTGGCGAGCGATGGAAGCCCTCGTGAACAAGGGTCTGGTCGGCGTTCTTGGCGTGAGCAATGTCTCCCTGGACCAATTGCAAATTCTGTGGGAAGACGCGAAGGTGAAACCTCGCTTCGTCCAGAACCGTTGTTTTGCGGTTACAGGTTGGGATCGTGAAATCCGCGAATTTTGTTCGGCCAACGACCTGATTTACCAGGGATTTTCGCTGTTGACGGCCAATCGTCATCTTGCCGACCATCCGGCCATGACGGGTATTGCAAACCGATATGGTCGAACGACCGCGCAGATCATCTTTCGTTTTGCTTTGGATGTGGGGATGTTGCCACTGACGGGGACTACGAGTGCACAGCATATGCGCGAAGACCTCGATGTTGTTGGCTTTTCTCTGGAACCGGCAGAGATACAACAAATCGAAACGATGAGCGAGAGGTAGAAGAGACCGACAACTAACTTTTCGCGGGACGTGTTGGATCAAGAAGAGTCGTGATGAGAGACCCACCCACCTGCAATCGTTCCAAATGCGACTCGTACGAATTCGACTTCCCGAGCAGCAACAGCAACTTTCCAAAATACGACTCGTATTTATCTGACGGCCCTCCAGCCTTCCGAGAAAAAGGTATCCACGATGAACATGCGAACGTTATGGACACTCCTCGGCATCGCGCTTGTCGCAGCGCAACCGGCCTTCCTCCACGCTGGAGAAGGCAAGAAATCGACGAAGTCCAAAAAGAAGCGGATGAACGTGGTGCTCATCTTCACGGATGACCAAGGGTACTCCGACGTTGGGTGTTTTGGAGCCAAGGGCTTCAAGACGCCGAACCTCGACCGGATGGCCAAGCAGGGAGTGAAATTCTCCAGTTTCTATGTATCCACGGCTGTTTGCTCGGCTTCGCGGTCGGCTCTCATGACGGGTTGCTATCACACTCGTGTGGACATTCACGGAGCGTTCGGTCCGGGGCGTGTCGGACTGCATCCTGACGAAATGACGATCGCCGAGTTGCTCAAACAAATTGGGTATAGCAGTGGTTGCTTCGGAAAGTGGCACCTTGGATCGGTCCCGGACTTGTTGCCGACCGCTCAGGGTTTTGACGAGTATTTCGGCCTCCCATACAGCAACGACATGAGCCCAAGTCCAAAGAACAATCCTCGTCCGCAAGCCCGCAAGCGATATCCTCCGTTGCCCCTCATCTCGGGCACGAAGGTCATCGAACGCGAACCCGACCAATCCAAGCTCACGAAGTGGTACACAGAAAAAGCCGTCAAGTTCATCAAGAAGAACAAAAATCGCCCGTTCTTCTGCTACGTTGCGCACTCGATGCCGCACGTTCCTCTCTACGCCTCAAAGAAATTCAAAGGCAAGACGAAAAGCGGCCTTTATGGCGACGTCATCACCGAAATCGATTGGTCCGTCGGTCAAATTCTGGAAACGCTCAAGAAGGAAGGACTCGACGAAAATACGCTCGTGATTTTCACGTCCGACAACGGACCGTGGTTGACGTTCGGCAATCATGGTGGGACGGCGTTTCCTTTACGCGAAGGTAAGGGAACGATCTTCGAGGGTGGCGTCCGCATTCCGTGCATCATGCGCTGGCCCGGAAAGATGCCTGCCGGACATGTTTGCAATGAACCTGCCATGACGATCGACATCTTGCCCACGCTCGCGAAACTCACCGGAGCGAAGTTGCCGAAACACAAAATCGATGGAAAAAATATATGGCCCCTGATGAAAGGCGAGAAGGAGGCGAAGTCTCCGCACGAGGCCTATTACTTTTGGTACGCGCGAGAACTCCGGGCCGTCCGCATGGGGAAATGGAAATTTCACTTTCCACATCGCTATCGAACGCTCACCGGTCCGCCGGGAATGGACGGCGTTCCGAAAAACCAAGGGTCGGCGAAAATCGGTCTGTCTCTCTTTGACCTGGAGAAAGACATTGGCGAGAAGAAGAACGTCGCCAAACAGCACCCAGACGTCGTCGCCAAAATCAAGAAACTCGCCCAAAAGATGCGAGAGCGTCTTGGGGACCGGCTCACCAAAACGAAGGGACGCGAAGTTCGTCCGCTCGGCAAATCGAAGTTGCCACCGCTCCCCAAAGGCAAGAAGCGGAAGGGAAAATCCAAGGTGAGCTTTCGGGGGGGTCGGTCCACGGAAATTATGTTCTCCGGTTCTACTGTGCCGAGCATCCCGCGTTCGGGTGGAAAAACTAAACAAACGGAACCTCAATCGGCACGAATCGAAGACTTGATAGCCGCAGTGCAAAGCGGCGACGCCAACACAAGACAGCGGGCATTTGACCGCCTCCAGATTCTAGGTCCAAAGGCGAAAGCCGCCGTGCCAGCGCTCGTCGAAGTTCTGGAAAAGGGCAAGACGCAGGACAAAGTCAACGCGGCACAGGTCCTCGGGGCGATCGGAAAAGAAGCCAAAAAAGCCGTTCCGACGCTCGTGAAACATCTCGATTCGAAAGAGTACGCCCTCGTTCGCCAGTGCGGATTGTCGCTCCTTCAAATTCAAGGGCCGACGCTGAAAACGACTACGAAACTCCTCGCCTGGGAGGGAAAGGGGCCGGATCAATTCTCGCATTACTGGACCTATTTACAAGGCGCTCCCATCGACGTGACGCCGTACCTGATCCACTTGATGCAAAGCGAAAAGAAGAGGGTGAGAGCGAACGCAGCGGGCGCTTTGGGTTCTTTACTCCTCAACACTCCGACTAACGGGCAACAGAAGGCGTGGGAGAAGCTCAACAAGTCGGCTCAATCGCAAGTCATATCGGGGCTGGAGAAATTGTTGAAAGACCCGGAAGTCGGCGTGGCCCAGGCGGCGGTTTCAAGTTTTGTTCGGCTGGCTCCGGACAAGACGGCCAAGGCTATTCCCGTGGCCGTTCGGCTGTTGGGAAAAAAAAGGATTAGCAGTTATGACGCCTATCTTCTGCTTCGGGGAGCAGCGAAGGAAGCCATCGACCCCTTGATCAGGGCCCTCGACACGAAGGACCGCGTCGTTCAGCAACAAGTCGCGTACACCCTCGGCGGTCTTGCCCCACTGAGTGTTCCCAAACTTATTAGCTCGCTCAAGAATAAGTCTTCCCACGTCCGAGCCGGAGCCGCCCTCGCCTTGAGTGTGTCGTCCTCGCGGTCGGCCCTGGACCCATTGCGAAAGGCGTTGAAGGACCCGAGCGAAGAAGTACGGCTCAACGCGGCACAGGCTCTCTTGCGGATGAGCCCACGGAGTGAAGCCAAGGTCGTGGTGCCGGTGTTGCGTGGAGCGCTGACGAGTCAAGACGCCGAGTTCCGCGCACGTGCTGCCCTCAACTTGTCCGTCATTCCGAAGACGGCCAAAGACGCTCTGCCT
This sequence comes from uncultured Alcaligenaceae bacterium, assembly GCA_964474955.1. Taxonomy (GTDB): domain Bacteria; phylum Planctomycetota; class Planctomycetia; order Gemmatales; family Gemmataceae; genus CAYRFQ01. The sequence goes on from CAYYUU010000214.1 coordinate 4,405, forward strand.
CAACTGCTGCGGACGCTGAATGACAAACAATTGCGAGTTCGCGTTGCGGCAGCTCGGGCCGTCATTGCGATCGATCCCAACAAAACAGCCGCCACCGTGCCGACCATCTCGGATGCCTTGAAGTCCGAAAAGTTTCGCCTGCAAGGAGGAGCTTTGGCGTCCAAAATTGGCGGTGAGGCAAAACGGATAGTCCCAGAACTAACGGCGACGTTGAGGCAAGAGTTGAAAAAGGTCGATATGGCTAGAGCCAACGTCGATCGTGACTTGATCTCTTTTGCCGCGCGGGCTCTTGGCAACGCCGGTCCGAAAGCCAAGAAGGCCGTGCCGCTGTTGGTCGAAGCTCTGGACGTTTCGTACGACCCCGAAGCGATTGGTTATGCACTCGCCCAACTCGGCGCGCCCGAGGCGAAACTGGCAGTTCGTGCTCTGTTGCTCTCCACGACAAGAGCCGGCAGCAACCTATTGTTTCCGAACTTTGGGAAGACGCTCCAACAGCCGCAGCTGAAGAAGCAGATGCTTGTTGGCCGCTTTCCCGGCGTTGTCGCATCCGACTTGCTCAAACTGCTGGACGACCAACAAACATCGGTTCGGCAAGAAGCCGCTAAAGGGCTCGGTATTCTGTACGACCAAAAATCTCCTCTCCGGAAGGAACTGGAAAAACGATTTTCGCAGACGACGAAGCAGGTGATTCCGAAGCTGCGAAAAACCCTTTCGGACAAAGAAGTCCGCGTGCAAGTGGCTGCCGGGCGTGCTCTCGTTCGGATCGATCCGACACAGGCTCAAACTCTCGTCCCCAAGCTGGTCCTCTGGCTTTCGGACAGCCGAATTCCTCGGTACGAAGTCGTGCGGATGCTCCGCAACTCCAAGGCCGATCCGGTCGACTTATTGATCGGAGCTTTCGACGAAGTCCCCGATCCGACGCCCATCGCGGGACTCTTGACACGCTCAAACTTTCTCCCCAAGGCCATTCCTCAGTTGGGCCAGGCCCTCAAGAGTAAGTCGGCACGCAAGCAAGCTGGGGCAGCCCACACATTGGCGGAGTTCGCGCGAACAACGCCAAAAACGAAATCCTATGAGCAAGCCTGGGAGGCCGCCGAGGCCGCCGTCCCGACTTTGCAGCAGTTGTTGCAAGACAACACTCTGAATGTTCGATTCGAGGCCGCCCGCGCGTTGTTGAACATCAACCGCGATCGGCATGCCGACGCTATTCACAAAGTGTTCATCCAAGCGCTTCAGGATAAGAATGGGGCCATGCGGTACCGGGCCGTATACGCCCTTGGAAGGATGGGACCGAAGGCTAGCGAAGCAATCCCCGTACTCAACAAGGCTTTGCAGAGCAAGAACACGGCGTTCGTGCTTGAGGTCTCCCGCGCAATCATTGCCGTTTCGCCAAAGCAAGCCTACCAGGCCATTGCCAAGCTGAAGAAAGTGCTCACCTCGGGCAATGCCCTTTACGCCCGGGAAGCCGCCCAGGCACTCGCCTCCCTTGGCAAATATGGAAAGACGGCAATTCCCGCGTTGAAACAAGCGATGGGCTCGAAAATCCCTTCCGTCCAGTTCGAGGCGGGACGGGCGATGACGTTAATTGATCCCGACCAAACCAGGGTTGTGTTGCCGCGAATGATCGACCTTTTGAAATCCGAACGGACGTCGCCTTACATGAAGCGAACAACACTTGAGTTTCTCGTGTCTGTTCCGAACAAGAAGGCCGTCCCTGCGCTCGAGCCGTTGCTGCGAGCAACAGACGAACAACTCAAGCTGTCCGCGGCTTTGGCCCTCGTCAAGATTGCTCCGAAGACTATGAAAAAAGCATGGGGCGTTGTTTCCTCCACGTTGACGGAAACGCAATCGCAAGACACACGAGACGAAATCTTCGAGACGCTAACGAAACTCGGTCCGAAGGCGCAACCGGCGATCCCGGCGGTTGTTTCTTTGCTCAAGGCAAAGTCGCGATCGGTTCGGCGCGAAGCGATTTACGTTTTGGGGGGAATGGGCGCCGCGGCCAAGAAGGCCATCCCGGATTTGCGAAAGGTATTGTTCGACACGGAAAATCCAGACCTTGTGAGGGCGGCCCAACTCGCGATTCGGCGGATTCAGAATAGTAAAGAGTAGGGAACAGGGAACAGGGAACAGGGAACAGAAAGACAAGAGACAAGAGACAAGCAGATTCCCACGGATACCACAGATTTGTTTTATCCGTGGAAATCAGTGATATCCGTGGTTTGTCTTTTTTTCTTTCTGTTCCCTATTCCCTATTTGCTGGTGGGCCATCGTCGCTTCGCTCCTTGCCCCACTACAACAATATCTTCCCTTGAATAACTGAGACCTCAAGTAACGGAAGCACAAAAGGAACGTCGATGAAAATTCCCTTGCGTTGGTTGGCCGAGTATGTCGAGTTGCCAGAGTCGGTCGCCCACTTGGCCGAGCGTCTGACGATTGGAGGTCTTGAGGTCGAGTCTGCCGAGATTTTTGGTCTACCGATTCCCGAAGGATTGCGCGTCAAACACGCCCAACGTGGTCCCGTCTGGGCGAAGGACAAAATGGTCATTGCCGAGATCCTCGAAATCAAACAACATCCCAACGCCGACAAGTTGAAACTTCCGATAGTCGAATACGGGGCCTCCGAGCCGAAACAACTCGTGACCGGAGCACCGAACATTAGCGTCGGCGAAAGTGGGCAGAAAGTCATTTTGGCGCTAGAAGGTTCTGAGTTCATCGACACGCACGGCAAGGAACCGACCATTAAGAAGCTCGGACCGACCGAGCTTCGTGGCATTCCCAGCGACGCCATGGTCTGTTCGTACGCCGAACTGGGCATCAGCGACGACCACGGCGGGATCATCCTACTCGAAGACGAAGCCCCCGTTGGAATGCCCGTCGCCGACTTCATGGGGGACGTCGTTTTGGAAGCTGACGTCCTGCCGAACATGGCGCGGTGTCTGTCAATGATTGGGATTGCTCGCGAGGTCGCCGCGATCACCGGTAAGCCGGTCAAACTCCCTTCGCACGGAATGAAGGCCGAAGGTGACCCGATCGAAGGCGAGGTCAAAATCGAGATCGAAGATCCTAAGTTGTGCCCGCGCTATATGGCGGTCCTTTTGCAAGACGTCAACGTCGGCGACGCACCCGGCCCGATGCAGCGGCATTTAATGTATGCTGGCATGCGACCTATTTCAAACGTCGTCGACATCACGAACTTTGTGATGCTCGAATGGGGACAACCTCTTCACGCCTTCGATTATGACAAGCTCGTGGAGCGTGCGGGCGGTAAAGCTCCAACGATCATCATTCGTCCGGCCAAGAAAGGCGAAGTCCTCAAGACCCTTGACGACGTCGACCGCGAACTCACGCCCGAGAATCTCGTCATCGCCGACACTAAAGGCCCTATTGCTCTTGCGGGAGTCATGGGGGGTGCCGAAACGGAGGTCTCGGACGCAACCAAGAACATCCTTCTTGAGTCGGCCAACTTCGATCCCGTGAGCATCCGCAAGACCGCCAAGGACCTCAATCTCCACAGCGAGGCGAGCACGAGGTTCACTCGCGGCATTCATCCCGACACGGTCGAGATTGCTGCCCGACGTGCCGCCGAGTTAATGCGTCAGTATGCCAGTGCAACCATTTGCAAAGGGACCGTGGATAATTATCCCGCCAAGCCCGAAGAACAAGTCGTCACGCTTCGGATGAGCGAAGTCGAACGGCTCCTCGGAATCGACATCGCCATCGAGGAGGCTCAGCGCATTCTCGAGGCGCTCGAGTTCGGCGTGCGAAAGCTGGATGAAGGGAAGCTGGAAGTAAAAGTTGGACCGCATCGGCTCGACATTCAGGCGGGCGAAGCCGACCTCATCGAAGACCTCGCCCGCATTTACGGATACGACAAGTTGCCCGCTACATTGATGTCAGATCGATTGCCACTCCAACAAACGAACGAACCGTTGGTGTTCGAAGAACGAGTCCGCGATATCCTCGTACGACTCGGTTTGCAAGAGGCCATCACGTATTCGTTGACCACACCCGAGCGAGAAGCGTTTCTTGAGGATCCGACTCGCTCCACCGCAGGAAGTAATGAAAACGGGTCAGCGCCCACGAAGGAATATGTCCTGCTCCTCAACCCGATCAGCAAAGAACGAGTTGCCATGCGGCAGAGCGTGTTGACGAGTTTAATCGAGGTCGGCATACCCAACACGAAGACCGCCGACGACGTGCGGTTGTTCGAGATTGGTCGGGCCTACTTGCCCCAGGACAACGAACACCTCCCGCAAGAACGGGCCAAGCTCGCCATTTTCCTGACGGGCAAGCGAACCTCCGAGTTCTGGACGGATTCGTCGATGGAGACGCCGAAGCCCGAGCCGCTCGACTTCTATGACCTCAAAGGCATCGTCGAAGCGTTCGTGGCCGACCTTCACTTGCAGGACGTGAAATACAGGCCGTCTAAAGTCGCTTGTCTCCATCCCGCACGAGCTGCCGAGTTGAACGTGGGCGACAAAGTGATCGGATATTTCGGGCAGCTTACGCCGCGACTCGCCAAACACTTCGAGTTCGACACCAAGCAAATGATACTCGTGGCCGAATTCGATTTAGAAACGCTTCGCGAGAGTCTGCCTCCTCGGTTCTCGTATACTCCGGTTGCTCGATTCCCGGCCAACTTACGAGACATTGCGGTGCTTGTCGATTCCAGCGTGACCGCCGAGCAAGTGGAAGCGGAAATCCGCGCGACGGGCGACGAGATCCTTCGCAACGTGTGGCTTTTCGATGTTTACACGGGTGAGAACATCCCGGAAGGGAAAAAGAGTGTGGCGTATGCGCTGACGTACCAAGCCGAAGACAGGACGTTGTCGGACAAGGAGGTCGATAAGGCTCACAAGAAAATCGAAGCACAGATGAAGAAGGT
>CAYYUU010000215.1:0-9280 GCA_964474955.1 uncultured Alcaligenaceae bacterium
CCGCGAAAGGCGACACTCTCCAAATGCGACATTTATTGATCCGACCGCCGAGCGAAAACCGACTCTCTCGTTACAACTTCTCGTCTTCGTCTGCGGGTCGCAAATCAATCTGTTTCCACAGAGCATCTTCATCGTCGTCCGAATTAACGACCTGTTGCGGGTCTTCGATCAAATCGTCTTCGCCGATCTCGGTAGCTTGTGGAGGCAACGGAGGCGGCGTTGAAGTTTGCCCTTGCGTTTGCGCCGGAGCGGAAGTCTGCGTCTGGTTTTGGGTCGGAGTCGTGGAAGGCAGGGCAGTTTTGATTTCGGATGACGGAGCTGTCGCCGTATCCGAAAGCGATTGATGGATTTGGTTCCCATTGACCTCAAGCGTAAAGTAATTCGTGCCGGTCGCTACCTCGAACTCGAGGAATCCGGGCAAGCCGGTATCCGAATAGTTCGCGAGGACGGCCCCGTTCGGTGCAAGAATCCTCCCGTGGTCGGCAACCCGGGTGTTCTCGTCGACGACCTCCGCAAAGATTTGCTCAAGCACCCGCAATTCCGAAGCCAGTTTATGGTCCCAAAGGTCGATGCTCGTTCCGGTGTCTAAATCGTCGAGGTCTTCGAGTTGGGCGACGTTGACGTCTTCGCCCAAACCGATGAGTACGAGCTTGACCGGCTTTCGTCGTCCCGCTTCGATGTCGCGAGCCAGCTGAGTGCTGTACTGCTTCACTTCTTCCAAGTCGAACAACTCACCGTCGGTGATGAAGACGTAGAAGCCCCACGGAGCGTCCCGGAATCGATCTACGAAATACTTCACGGCAGGTAACAAATATGTACCGGTGCCATACTCGGCAGGCGGTCCGAACGTATAATTACGGACCTGGCTACCTGTCAGATCACCAATCACTTGAACGTCCTGGCCACCCATTCCGACGGCCCAATAAATACACGTCGTGCCGCCATCGGCGTCGATCTTGTCGGCGAGATACCCACACAGTTCTTGGGCCACCGGAGACATATAATTCTCGGAAGCCTTTTTCTTGAAGATCGGCGAAACGACGCCGCCCGCATCCTCGCCATAGAGCTTCTTCATGGAACCGGAACCGTCGAGGGCGATGCCCGTTTGGGCGCCTTCCTTGTATGGTTCCATCAAGATCGTGGCCGTAACCCGCGTTCGATTGTTCGGGCCAGGATACACATTCACTTCGCCGAACGGATCAACTGTTTTCTTGAGCTGAGTCATGGGCCGGGATTCCTTTTCTATGTGTGTTGATCGATGGATGTCTAGTCCGTAGGCACACGCGGCTCGCGTGTACTGTTATTTGTCTTGGGTCTATGCAAGGTGCGTGTACCCAAGACTTATCGCAACGCTTGTTGTATCTGTTGCCCTTCGACGTCGAGCACGAAGTGCGCCGCGTTCTCGTCGATTTCGAATTCAATGAAGGCGGGCAACCCGGTGTCGGAAAAATTCTTCACGACGTTCCCCGCCGGATCGAGAATCTTCCCGCTGTCGGAAACGCGAGCATTCTTGTCGACGACCTCGGCAAAGATTTGGGTCAACACTCGCAATTCGGACGCGAGCTTATGATCCCAAACATCGACGTCTGTACCCGTATCGAGATCGTCGAGTTCTTCCATTTGGTCGGCGTTGACGTCGGGGCCCACGCCGATCAGGATGAGTTTCAGCGGCTTTCGCTTCCCCGACGAGATTTCTTGGGCAAGTTGTTTCGTATACGATTTGACTTCGGAAAGGTCGTGTAACTCGCCATCGGTTATGAAGACGTAAAAGCCCCACGGAGCATCGTCGAATTTTTCGGCAAAGTATTTCACGGCAGGCAAGAGTTGCGTCCCCGTCCCGAATTTTTTCGGTGGGCCGAACACGTGCGTTTTCGCCTCGTCCGCCGTCAAATCGCCGACTTCTTCGATCTGACTTCCGCCCGGACCACACGCCCAGTAAATGCAAGTCGTGCCTCCGTCGGCGTCGATCTTCTTAGCGAGATACTCACACAGGTCTTGCGCCACCGGGGTGATTTGGTTTGCATTCGTTTGCTTTTTCTTGCCCCCGAAAAGGCCGCCGAGGATGCCACCGACAGAGACCTGTTCGCCGCCATACAACTCTTCCATCGAATACGAGCCATCGAGGGCGATGCCGGTTTGGCTCCCCTCTTTGTTGGGCTCCATCAAGATCGTAGCGGTGACGCGGACTTTTCCGCCCGGTGCCGGGTAGACATTCACTTCCCCAAATGGGTCTACCACGTTATTCAGTTGTGTCATGTCTAACCCTCCGGGTGATCGGATATTGATTCTATGTCCAGAATGCTATTCGTATTTCGTGGCGAGATATTTATGGAATCTCGGACTGTCGGAAAGTTGCTTTTCGCTTCGCGAAAAGCAACTATTTCGCGGTCCCCCCTGAACACCTCACAACGTCGGGCCCACGCTCCACGGAGCGAATTCTTCTTCGCCCACCCCACTCAATTCGCTTTTTGTCTTTTTGCCACTCGCGACTTCCAATATTTCTTCGAAAATCTGAGCCCCCAACGCCTCGCCCGAAACGCCTTCGAGGACCACTCCCGCATTGATATCCATGTCGTCAATCATTCGCTCATACATCGGGGTATTCGTGGCGATTTTGATACTCGGAACAGGCTTACATCCAAACACAGAACCTCGCCCGGTCGTAAACGCCAAAACATTCGCACCGCCGGCCACAAGGCCGGTCATGCTCACCGGATCGTAGCCGGGCGTATCCATGACCAGAAAACCTTTCGTCCGGACCGACTCGCCGTACCGCAACACATCCATCAACGCCGTCGTTCCACCCTTCGCGATGGCCCCGAGCGACTTCTCGTAGATCGTAGTCAGCCCGCCTTCTTTATTTCCTGGCGACGGGTTGTTGTTGATCTCGGTCCCGAAGATACTCGTGTACCACTCCCACCACTTGATTCGGTCGACGAGCTTCTGGCCGACCTCGGGAGAAACGGCCCTCCGCGTCAGGAGATGCTCAGCTCCATAAATCTCGGAAGTCTCGGCGAGGATGGCCGTCCCACCTTGGGCGACCAACATGTCCGCCGCAACGCCAAGTGCTGGATTCGCGGTCACCCCGCTGTTTCCGTCGGACCCGCCGCACTGCGTTCCGAGAATCAACTTGTCGGCGGAGATCTTCGTGCGACGAACGTCGTTCGCCTTCGGCAACATCTCCACCACCATACGGACACCAGCTTCGACAGTTTTCGCTATCCCGCCGCTTTCTTGGATCGAAAGTACCGGCGGGCCACCTCCACCATTGAGCTGGATCAATCCCTGGTTCTCGATGAGGTGAATCGCCGTGCCCGTCTCACACCCGAGCCCAATAATGATGTAGGCCGCGACGTTCGGATGTTTGGCAAAGCCCGCGAGCGTTCGATCCAACTGGTTGTGATCTTCGCCCCCATATTGCATCGCACAACCGGCCTTATGTGTGATGGCCACGACGCCATCGATGTTCTCAAACTCATCGAGAACGCCGGACATTCGAATCCGCTCGGTGATGTATTTATTCGTACTCGCCGAACAGTTCACTGTACTGATGATGGCGATATAGTTTCGCGTGCCATATCGGCCATTGCCGCGATCATAACCCATGAAGTACCGTGGCTCGGGTTTTGGCGGAAGTGGAGGACAATCCACGCAAAAGGCGTAATCCCTCTCGAACGAACCGGCAGAGATATTGTGCTCGTGGACGTGTTCCCCGACGGCGATGTCTTGACTCGCAAACCCGATGATTTGCCCGTATTTGTAAACGGCGTCCTTCTGCCGAATGGGCCGCATGGCGACCTTGTGGCCCAGGCGGATTGGCGCTCGGAGTTCGATCGTTTGGCCACCCAGTTCGACTTGTAATCCCGCCTGCAGAGTCCGCGTCGCAATCGCAACATTATCTTCAGGACGCAGCACGACGGCTACTTCCTGTAACGGCACAAGGGCCATCGTTAGCCTCCTGAAACACAATCAGAAACTGATACCTTGTCACGATACCGATTTCTGGGGGAGATTGCAAAGGGAGTGCAGCACGGAACAGATCCCAACTCGTCGCCTCCGCTCGGGTGGCGATTTCGTTGAAGGGAGTTGATGGAGACGGTTTCGGGGCCGAGTAGATTAACAAACGCCACAGAATAGGTTTCGACGAGAAAAAGGTGAGGGTTTAGTTTTGGGGCACTTCGCACCCACGTTGGAGAGGATGTTTTTCTTCCCGCCACGACACTCATCGCGTTTTTACCTGGATCGAAACGTCTTGCTCAACACCACAAGCCGAAGCAAAGAACGCATCCCGTATTTCTGCTCGGGCAACTTGGACACAATGCGATCCACTTCTGGACGATCTGAAGCCGTGACGCTTCGACCAATGCCATAAGCCAGAATTTTCTCCGTCAATGCTTTGGCGAACTGTTCTTTTTCATTGACCAAAATGGATTTGAACCCGACCACATCTCGGAAGGCTTTGCCGTCGGGAAGTTTTCCGGATGCATCGATCTTTGGCCCCTGGACTCGACCACGATCATAGTGCGTGCGCCAGCCTCCCACCGCATCATAATTTTCCAACGCAAACCCCAAAGGATCGATCTTCCGATGGCATTCGTAACACGTCGGGTTGTTGCGATGCTTCGAAAGTTGTTCGCGTATGGTTTTGGCTCCACGGATGTCCGGATCCAGAGGCTCGACGTCTGGTGGCGGCGGTGAAGGTGGCGTGCCGAGCACATTTTCCAGAATCCAAACGCCACGAACGACCGGCGAAGTATCGATCCCGTTGGCACTGACGGTCAAGACGCTCGCGTGACCAAGCAACCCACCACGACGACGATCCGTGAGTTTGACCTTGTGGAAACCATGCGTTTTCGGTGCTTTGATCTTGTAAAACTTGGCGAGTTCCTTGTTCACAAACGTGAAGTCCGAATCGAGAAAATTCAAGATGCTCAAATCCCGATCAATCAAGTGCCGGGTAAACAAGTGCGTCTCTTGCCGCATGGCCGTTCCCAAATCGTAGCGATAAAAGGCCGGAAACCGTTTGCGATCCGGCGGCGTCGCGCCAAGGTTTCGCAGAGTCAGCCAGCTATCCAGAAAGCCCCTTATGAAATCTTTGGACCGCGGGTCTCTCAGCATCCGTTCGACTTGACCTTCGAGGACTTTCGGCTGTTGCAATTCTCCTTTGCTCGCAAGCTCCAATAGCTTTTCATCCGGCGTCGATGCCCACAAGAAATACGACAACCGCGAAGCCAACGCAGGACCGGACAATTCTGTTTTTCCACCGGGTTCCAGGTACAGAAAATTCGGCGAGCAAAGCATCATCTTGAGGCCATCGCTGAAGGCTTCCACAACATTCCGGCCACTTTTCTTGCGGATCGCGATGACACGAAGAATGCGGTCGATTTCTTCCTTGCGAACGGGCCTTCGATAAGCCTGCGAAGCCAGCCTTTTGATTTGCTTACGCATTTGCGTTTCAGTCATGGTCTTCTTTTTCTGCACACTTTCCCAGGCGTCACCGAAAATCGCCTTCTGCCTCTTTGTGGGCCACTCGTCGTAAAACGGCCCCTTGATTTCGATGTCGTCGATCTGAATCTGCGGGAGCTTCCCGTGCACGATGGAGACTCGGCGGTTCTCGACGATCCCTTTCCGTTTTGGCCTTGGGAACATCTTGCGATGTCGGCGAAGCAACTTCGCCCAGAGCTGGCGAACGCCAAACATTCCATTGCGGAACGTGAAACGCGGCGTGTAACCGGCATCAAGCCAAATCCGGGCGGAGTACACTTTGGCTCCATCTTCGAGTTCGAATTCGGCGAGCAGCGGTTCGACCGGTTGGGGTTCGAAGAGAATGCCCGCTTTGTGGTCGCCTGCTCGGATGCCGAGTCGGAATGGTTCATTCGGATTCGTGCCGATCAACTTGGGATCGTAGGGGTGCTTTCGATGTAGCGCCGTGGCCTTGAAGCGAATCTGATACCACCCGTCATACGGAACACCTTTACGGAAATCCCAAATCGCCGCGTAAGCCCCCTCGTGTTTATCGGCTCCAATAACTTCGTAAAGGGTGATGTGCCCCCAGCCATTCTTTTCACGATGGACCCGGTCGAGTTGTTGTTGCTGGCGGAAGTTCTTCTTGAAAACCCAAGTTTGGACCTTGGGCTTTTCCAGCGGATAGATCGCTCGGTCAATAATCTTGTCGGCGGCCTTCAAATACCGTTGAAGCAGATGGCTCGACATCACAAGCGTCTCGGCGTGATTGTCGAAATGCTCGTGAGTCTGATCCTTGGGAAACGGCGCCGTCGGATCGAACATCGTCAAGTTCAAGTGGAAAAGATCGCGCACAGTGTGGCGATACTCGCGAGCGTTGAGACGACGAAGGCCGGTCCCCTTGCGTTGGTCCTTGCGATTTCTGTGATAAGTCGCGATGGTTTTCGTCAGCGACCGGATGACGGCTTTGAGTTCCTCTGCCGGAGGTCGCTTTGCTTCCTTCGGTGGCATCGCACCGAGATTGAGTTGATCAAGAATTTCCTGATAGACGGTCAATGACTTGTCGTCGCCGATTGCACCCGGCAATTGATCGAAACGGCGGTCCGCTCGTTGCCGCCGTGGCCCGTGACAGCCCATGCAGTATTGCTTGAGAAATGGTCTTATGGTTTGGGCGACCGTCGCGGCCTTGGTTTTGGCTTGCTTCGGTTTCGGTTGCGGCTTCTTGTCGGATTTGGTTTTGACACCAACCCAGGACCAGGAGCCAAACGCAACCGCGGTCAAGGCAATCGCGAAGACCGAAGCCACCATACAAAGCGGGGGCGAAATTCGATTTTTCATACTCAGGCCAACTCTAATCCGGTCAAGGTGCCAGTGCTACGCGAGAAACGATCGGTCTCAACGCCGAATCGTTGCAGCATCGAAACATACAGGTTGCAGAGTGGAACTCTCCGATTCTTCTCGCTGGGATACTGTTTATATTCGCCGTGTCGGAAGCCACCACCCGCGAGGATGATTGGCAAATCAACATTGGTGTGCGAATTGCCGTTGCCCATCCCACTACCCATCAACACCATTGTGCTATCCAAAAGATTCAGATCGCTGTTGGCTTGTCGAATGGTTTTCAGCTTGGCAAGGAAGCTGGCGAATTGCTCCATCTGGTAGCGTTCGACCTGGATCAACAAGTCGAGATTTTCCCTGAGATGACCGTGGTGCGACAAAGCATGATAGCCGCGACGAATCCCGAGATCCGAGGCGATGAAACTGCCGCCGATTTCCAACGTGGCCACGCGTGTCGAATCCGTTTGCAAGGCCAGAGCGATCAACTCATAGAGAGCAGGCAGATCGCGAGCCAAGCCCTGGTTGGTCGGCTCCGCCATCGTCGTCCGGGGCTTCGGTTGATTTTGCCAGTGCCGATCTAACCGGAGCTTGGTCTCGGTGTCGCGAATCGAGGAGAAATATTGATCGAGTCGGTCGCGATCGGATTGATTCAGGCGACGTCGCATGGAATTGGCGTCTTCGCGAACGGCATCGAGAATTGATCCATGCCGCGCGATGCGGTCCATCGTTCGTCGAGTCGTCTGGGCATCGCCTTGAACGAACAACGCCCGATAGAGTTCGCGTGGTCCAGGGACCGGCGGAATCCGGGTCCCCGTGCTTGTCCAACTCATACGCGGACCGCCGTGCAAACCGCCTTCCGACCCAATCGTCAAGGACGGAAATCGTGTCCGCGATCCGACGAATTGTGCGGCCCTTTGGTCGAGGCTGATTCCTGCGTTGGGAACGTTCCGAGCCTCATCGGCTTTGATGCCCGTCAGGAACGTGTGGACGGCAAAGTGCCCGCCTTTGAGGTCGTGATCCAGATGCGAGAACAACGTCAAGTCCTGTCGATGTGCTTGCAAAGGCCGCAGCAAAGGCGTCATTTCGTAATTGCGGCCAAACGTTCTCGGCCAGAACGAAGCAGGGACAAACCCAAACTCATTACCTATGCACACCATTCGACGGGGAAGGCTTCCTTCCCCATCGGGTGCGGGAGCCGAGCGAGAATCGCTCTCCCGTTCTCCGACTGCGGCCCGGCCCGTCAGCGATTCCAAGGCTGGGAGAGCAATGCAGACGCCAGCGGCTTTGAGGAAGGAACGTCGTCCGGAGAATTTTTGGGTCATATCTTTCGCCCCTGTGAGTTGGTTGTTGGAGTTCGTGTTTCGGAGTATAGTCTTTTGCGGAGCGAGAGAGAAGAGAACCATATTGGCGCCGTTTCGCGGCAAGAGAGGTAACTCTCGCTTCATTCCCCTGACATCTCAATAAACAGGAAACGGGAAATAAACGTGTGTCCGTTCTTTGCACTTTTCGTAGTTACACGCGGCCCTGTCAATGTGACTGAAATTCTGGCCTCTTGTTTTTTTCTGCGGTGGCACGCCACGAGCGTAGCGAGCGGCGTGGGATTTTAGGAGAGCCATATAACCAAGCCCCACACATAGTTCGGGGGCGAGCCCCCAAAAACACACCTTCAGGGAAAATGTAAGGCACGCGTGTAACTACGAATCGGACGAGCATTTCTTTCGCGTTCCAGATACGTAATCCATGGTGCAAGTATTCAGGTTCAGCTTTCAAAGTTAGAGGAACTCCTTCGTCTGAAAAACATCGACGCAGCTCTTCGACTCAGGGATTCCACCATGTTCCTTGACGAGTTTATCCTGACTGTCTTCTGTTTGGTAGATAATTACATCCAACAACAGAAACTTCATCGATAGTGCTCACGGGACCGCGATCCATTGTTGGCCGACAGCGAAGTCATCGTAAGCGAACTTGCCGGGAGTTCTTGGAAATGGACAAAGACTCTCAAGCCCTCATGTATTTCCCGACGACAACACGCCGCGATTCTCGGATCACGAGTAGTTCATCGATCCACATCTCCGACGAACCGCCGACTTGCGGTCTGTCAGACAACGCCACGAATGAATCATCCAGGTTCCCGTGTTGGCACGCCAACGAACCGGAACCGACTCAACTTGCACAACGCCTTATTCATTCGTCCCCTTCGACCCATTGCCTTTGGGCATGAACTGCACAACGAGAGCAAGCACCAACAGACCCACGACTCCACCAATTCCAAACCAGCCCACTTTTTGCCAGATGACAACGAGACTCGCGACCGTGGCCGTCGTCGCCGCCACAAACATCAGCAAGTTCCACCAAACGCGCGAAAGACCTTTGGGTAGATTCTCGCCGAGCAATTTCTTCTGGTTCATCAGGAAGAAGAAACTCAAATACGCAAACGGCAACAGCGCCATTCCGAACACAGATGTCGGGATCGCCAGGT
>CAYYUU010000216.1:0-4608 GCA_964474955.1 uncultured Alcaligenaceae bacterium
AGCTCATCCAGTTAATTCGTGAGCTGGCCAAAATGTTTCTGTCCTTACTGTCCGACTGCATCGAGCTAAAACTGGCCTTGCCTCCTCTCGCTTTTGAACTTCAGGCCTGCCCGCAAGACCTGGAATGGCTCCTCGTGAATTTGGTCATCAACGCGCGTGACGCGATGCCCCAGGGCGGGCAGTTGACGATTGCGACGTCCGAAGTCCAACTCGACCACTCATGGGCCCGCGCCCGAGGACCCTGCCGACCAGGTCCGCATGTCAAGCTCACTATCCAAGATACGGGCGTGGGGATGACCGAAGAGGTCCGGCGACACATCTTCGAACCGTTCTTCACAACAAAGGGGTCGGACGGAACCGGCCTCGGCCTCTTCAACGTCTACGGCATCGTGAGCAACCACGGAGGACACATCAACGTCAAGAGTCGAGTGGGAGAAGGAACGACATTCGAATTGTACCTGCCCGTCTGTCCTCAACGGCCCCAACCAGCCGCCTTGGGACAGCACGGCGGTCACCGGGGATCGAGTCTCTTCGAAACCGTCCCTCAACCAACACGAAGCAGCCACTCCGTCGCGGGTATCGACGTGGAATCGGGAAACGCTCCCACGATCCTTCTGGTCGACGACGAAGCACCCGTCCGCCTCGTCTCCACCCGCATCCTTGAGGACGAAGGATACATCGTGCTCAGTGCGGCCGACGGGGTTGCGGCGCTCGAAATGGTGCGGTCCCACCCAACCACCATCGATCTCGTCATCACCGACTTCGTGATGCCGCGAATGAGCGGTTCCGAACTCGTCGTGCAACTCCGGAGCATCTATACCGACTTGCCGGTGCTCTTCATTGGTGGGTGCTGGGATCCAAGTGGTGCACTCGTCGCACCGGAGGCCGACTTTTTGTCCAAACCTTTCTTCCCCCAAACCCTGGTCGATAAGGTTCGGGAAATTTTGTCCCTCGTGGAAACTCAAGCAGATTGCAAACGGGTGTAGCGTTTTTTTTTCAAAATCCCTCTCTCCCCAAGCGGGGCGAGGGAAAAAAGAGACCGCTACACGCGGATGCGATTCGCTCTAACCGGTGAAACCTCTTCCGACTCTCCAACAACGCGGTTCAGGTCGAGTCCAAAACAAACACCTCCTGGCCGAAACGATTCCTCAACATTTCCCGAGCGAGTTCCGTGACTTGGCTGCGCGACGCCCGCAGCGAAAGGAGAGACGCGAAGGCTGGAGACCTGGTCAACCACTTGGCCGTCGATTCGTCAATCCGGATCCCGTAGGCGACCACGTGCTGGAGTTGGAATGGAGCCTTCTTGCCCACCCCTCGCAAAATTTTGTCTCCGCCATTGAGGTGGCTCACGTCGAGACGACGAAGGTCCACGAAGTCGTCGTGGTCGCAGAGCAAGGCCGTGAGAGTTGGTCCGCACCCGGTTCCGCCCAGGACCAAGGATTCTATACCTCGGAGTTGGCCCGCTGCACGCATCGCGGTCAAACCCCGCGTCGTGATTTTCTTGTTGGTGGGTAACTCGAGAGAACGAAAACGCGCGGGCTCTGGTGCCGCCGCAAGAATCTCCAAGATGTCGGCTGGCCAAGAGCCATAACGCACTTCCAGCCTCCTCAGTTGCTGATAAAGAGACGAGTGTGAGAGGCGTTGAAGCAGTGCCTTTTCGTGCTTACCGTGCATTCGCAAGCAAAGCTCTCTGACGTTCCTGAAATGGGGCGAGTCAAGAACCGCGTCCAACGTGCGTCGATCAGTCACCACGACCCGAGTCCATACTTGGGCAACGGGGCTGCCGGCGACTTGTTGCAACAGCGCATCGGAGTCTTTGGGAGCGTCTCGGCTTCGCACTCGCAAAGATCGACCGACAACTTGCGACTCCATCAAGGTGGCCCATTCTTCCTGAGAAAAATCGCTCGCCGTGATCCAAATTTGCGAGAGTTGTCGGAATACAGGACTCTGCACCAACTTCTTCAGCGACGCGGCACGCAACCGCGTATCTTCCAGAATCAACTTGTCCAAACCTGTCAAACTCGACGTTTGCGCGAGGGCTCCGACTCGCTTCGCGCAGAGGACCGTCCCGCTCAGATCGAGTTCGATCAAATTCTCCAACGAAGGAGCGTGGACCAATTGCCCGACCTCCTCGATGGACAATTGCTCTCCCCGTAAACTCAAGGACCGCAAGCCCGAGGGCCATTCACTCCGCAAGAACGCATCGAGTCCACGAGAGACGTTCCGCAACTGAACGTGCAGCAACGGCAATCGCTCAAAGAGTTCCTGCGCATTCCGGAGGAACGAGTCCGTGTCGATGTCGATTCCTTCGGGCATTCCGCAACGAAAGACAAGTCGCCCGGGAAGATCGTCATACGGTTCACGCCATTCGTCCTCCCATCGCCGGAGCAACTCGTCTTGCCGGCGCACCGCGTCGACGCTTTGCGAAGGCTCGCATTGAATCCGTATGAATTCGGCCCGGTCTGGCTGTCCGTGTTCTTCGAGCCAGTCGGCGAACACCAATCGCAACGGAATGTTCTCAGGATCTTCGAGGATGTTGTTGAAAAATTCGTTTTCGCCCACAGAGCTTCTCGCTTCGGCAAAACTCCATTCGTAACGATTTACCACTCCTTTACGCTATCGTCTCAACGACTGTGGTCAAACTCAGTTGTTCCGGAGTCGGCACACTCCCGCGTGCCGTTGTCTTTGTTTTCGTTTTGTTTTTGGAGTGCGGCGGTTCGATGCGTTTTGGTATTTTTTGCTTTGTTGTTGAGTGTCGCTTTTCGCGGAGCGAAAGACGACACTCTCCGAAAAACCACAAATACGAGTCCCGTTTATCCATCCGCCTGATGCCTGTTCCAACGTAGAGGCGGCATCCTGCCTGCTCAAAGCTAGAAACCATAAATCGAGTGTGCCCAACGCATTCGTGCCCAGCTTTAGCAGAGGAGAGTTTACTTCGATGAAAGACGATTTGATTTTGGTCACCCGAGGTGGAGGTTTCATCGGTGGTCATTTGGTCGCCGACCTCCTTCAACAGGGACACACGAACATCCGTTCGGTGGACATAAAACCGCTCGATGAGTGGTACCAGGTGTTCCCCGAGGTCGACAATGTCGTCGCGGACCTCAAAGAAAAAGTCAACTGCCATCATGCCTGCAAAGAGGCCAAGTACGTCTACAATCTCGCCGCCGACATGGTCGGCCTGGGCTTCATAGAGAACAACAAGTGCCTGTGCATGTTGTCCGTCTTGATCAACACGCACCTGCTCGAAGCCGCTCACGAGATGGGCGTTTCGGGTTACTTCTTTGCAAGTTCGGCGTGTGTCTACAATGCCGAGAAGCAGAAGGACCCCAAGGTCGTCCCACTCAAAGAAGAGGACGCCTACCCCGCACTTCCGGAGGACGGTTACGGCTGGGAGAAGCTATTCTCCGAACGAATGTGTCGGCACTTCCGAGAGTACTTCGGACTGGTGACGCGGGTCGCTCGCTTCCACAACGCCTATGGTCCGTTTAGGACGTGAGAAGGTGGTCGCGAAAAGGCCCCCCGCGGCAATGTGTCGCAAGGTCATCGAAGCGAAGCTCTCGGGGACCCACGAAATCGAGATGTAGGGTGACGGACAACAAACCCGCAGCTTCATGTACATCGACGATTGCTTGTACGGCATCCAACTCATCACGATCAACCAACTCGTCGACATCGTCGAGGACATCGCGGGCGTGAAACTGAAGCGGAACTATCAGTTCGACGCACCCAAAGGCGTCAACGGTCGCAGCAGTGACAACACCAAGATCCAGGAGAAACTGGGTTGGGCTCCGAGCATCCAGCTTCGAGATGGAAGGGAAAAGACCCATAACTGGATTTACGAGCAGTACACGCAGAAGTACGGAACTGGAACGAAAGCCTTCGCGGAAACGGTCAACGCTTAACTGTTGTGTCTTTGTAGGGCGTGCCTTCGCTCCGCTTTTCACACCCGACGAAACTCTCAACCTTCAACCTTCAACTCTCTTTCACCTTCCACCTCTCCATCCATAGAATGTCCTTCGTTGCATTGTTCCCGTAAGCATGAACGAAGAGGCAGGCTATTATGTGGCTTTGGTGGGTCCTTGGGATCGTCGGATTTTTGTTGTTGTTTGTGTTGTTCGGGCTCCCGCCCATCGTGTTTGCTTACCTGCGAGCCGAAGCCAGGAAAGCCAGACAAATATTTGCCCAGGACCAAAGCCGTCTGCAAGAAATGTTCTTCGCGGCAGCCTCGGAAAGTGGTAAGCCGCGTGGTCTTCGCTGGAAGCACATCGAGTGGACGACCGATGCCGTCGAGTTCGGTCGGGATCGAAAGACGCAACAGCTCGTCGCGTTTGCGGGGATTACGATTTCGTTCGAAGCGATCGAAGGGAGCGACATGGAAGGCTTGCCCGCAGTCGGCAATCTTCGGAATGCGACGGCGGTGTTTGTCTTCCATCGTGGGAAATGGTTCACTTCCGGAAAAACAATTTTCAATCACAATCCTGACGAGGTTCTGGAGTTATACAAGGAACAATACGATCCGGCCACGCCCCCCAATCTGCCACACATGCCAGCTTCAAAGTGACAACTCTGCGCAGCAACCGGGCCAGGACTTTCAAGTCCTGGCCC
>CAYYUU010000216.1:4618-9272 GCA_964474955.1 uncultured Alcaligenaceae bacterium
GTCTCGACTATCCAACGACCGAGATTTACTCTTTCGTCAAGCTCGGCGGGAGGATGACGGTGTCGATGACGTGGACGACGCCGTTGCGAGCTTGGATGTCCGTTGCGACCACGGTCGAGCTACCGTTAAGAATGACCTTACCGTTCTTGACCTGGATCATGATCTTCTCACCTTGGACGGTCTTGGCTTCCTTGAGCTTGACGACTTGGCTAGCCGTGACGGTGCCAGGAACGACGTGGTAAGTCAGGATCTTTTTCAAAAGTTTCTTGTTCTTCAAAATGGCGTTGAGCTTGTCGGCGGGAATCTTCTTGAAGGCTTCATTGGTCGGGGCGAAGACAGTGAACGGCCCTTTCTTGTTGAGGACGCCGACCAATTTGGCTTTCTTGACTGCGGTAACGAGGGTGCTCAACTTGTCGGTGCCGACGGCCAACCCAACAATGCTTTTCTTCTTGTCACCGGCTTGGGCCGCGGAGGCCGAGAGGGCAATTGCGACGAGGCCAGCGAAGAGAGTTTTGGCTGCGAATTTCATTTTAGACGTACCTTTGTTGCTGAAACTGTGATGCGTTTGTGTATGTGATTACCGTGCCGCGGCGCAAAATTGATAGACGCCCTTGCCGATAGGTCAAGCGAGCAAAAGGATTTTTTTGCGATATTTTCTGCGGAAAATAAATATTTTGGAAATATCTGGTTGGATTGAATCCAATCCATCAAGGCTAGCGAAAAATACAGAATAGGTGTGTAAAGATTCGGTATGATTTTGGAGGAGGATTGTGAGATTGTTCTTTTATTCGTTGCACAGGCATTTTGCCTGTTCCAAGAAAAGATGAACAGGCAAGGAGCAGCCGGATAAACAAGTGTCGTCTTTCGCTCGGAATGCGAAATTTATTTCTGTCCGATTTTCTGTTTTTGTCGTAGACACACGTGAGCCGTGTACACCCCGAAAACTCGACCAACACAAAAGTACATGCGAGCCGCGTGTACCTACGAAACGGACAACTATTTATTTCCCGTTCCCCGCGAAAGACGACCTCACTCCTGCTCGCGGAGAAGCGAACCATCCCACGCACCGGCATTATGGATTTTTCGACGAATCGAGCGGAACCTCTCCCACTCCGAGACGTCGAGTGTTCCATCTTCTTTCACAAACCCGCGAACCACCTCGAAATACTTTTTCCAATCTTTGAATCTCTCTCGCGCGATGGTAAAGGCACGTCGCAACATGCGGGCTTTCGCAAGTTTCTCTTTTAATTTGTCGGTTGATCGTTCGTTTTCTTGGTCTTGGGCCTGTTTCAATACCTTCTCTATTTTCGTGACTTCCTCATCCGCAGCCGTGTACCCCTTCTTGACCTTCCGTTCTGTGTCCTTCAATGTCTCGAGCATGGCGTCAATTTTCTCATGCCACTTCTTCGCTTCTTCTGCTTTGAAAGGTCTTTCGTCGACAACTTGACTGAGATACCCTTTGTCGAGTTCCTTATTGAGCTTGTACGCTTCGTCGTCGGCCTTCTGAATTTCAGGACCGTAGTACACTCGCGCCCTTTCGATGGCCGTTTTGGGTTGGTAGTGATACCAGAAGTAGCCCAACCCGAAGAACGTGATGAGTGCCACGCCGACAAAGCCGAACGTGACCGGGAGGGCGCCTCGACTGAATCTCGTGAAGTAAAGCGGGATCGTTACGACGGCTCCGGTGATGGCCCCAACGGCGTATCCCCAGATTGCGAATGGCCAAATGAAACACAGGATGCCGATGAACAGCCCGCTGAAGATCGTACTTCGAATGAGTCCCCAAAACAATTCGCTCGGCAAACTCGAACGCGCCATCATCGCCCACATCAACGTCGAACCCAGGAATCCACAGACCGTTCCAAACGCGCCCATGTGTGGAGAATCCGGCACGGTGATGAGTCTAGCGCAACTGCTTCCGAGGGTACACAACACGAACAAGAGGAACATCCGCCAGCCGCCCCAGATCTTTTCCATCTGACGTCCGGACGAAAACAACGCCATCATGTTAAACGCGACGTGGATGAAGCCTTGGAACACAAAGGCGGACGTCAACAACCGGAACCACTCGCCTTGCTTGACGACGAGGTTTTGGTCCATCGCACCGAGCTGGAAATAGATTTCGGAAGGAATCCTTCCCATCAGATAGTCACGCAGCGTGAATCCGTGGGCCTCCCCCATGGACACTTGCATGCCATAGAGAAAATTCAAGAGCCCAAGCAACACGAGTCCGATGGTGATGATCGGAGCCTTGTTGGAACTCAGGGCGGCCAACACTTTGTTTTTGGACTGTGGCCCGCCATCGCCCTTGCCCTGGAATTCCTTCGAGACGGTCGGAGCAAATTCGTGGGCTTCCTTCGTCGGCACTTCGCGCACGCCTTCGGGCATGTCCTTCACTCCAGACCGATCGCGAGGACCGGGAGCTCTTTCCGGATGCCCTCGGTCGGGATATCCACCCCCGCCAGCCGGAGCGTGAGCCGGTCGTGGCGCCGGAAGGCCCGCCACGCCCATCGTGCGGAGTCGCCCCATGTGCTTGGAACTTCGGAGCATCTCGATTCCGAAGTCCGTGATCATGAACCCCTGCCCCCGACCCGGAACGAATTTCGTCAGTTCGATCAGACCCGCGCGACGAAGCTGGTCAGCAGCATACTCGAGGTCGTCGCGGTTGAGGCCCGTTTGTTTCGCATACTCGGCCAAATACCACGACTCTCCGCCCGTGTAGGCGCAGTCCCGCAAGATCATTTCCAGAATTTCGTTTTTCAAGTCTTCCATTTTCTTGTTTGCTTTCGTTTCGGGTTGAGTCGGAGTATCGGGTCCGTGCAATCAGAAATTCGATAAGGCCTGAAGCGATGTTTCCCGCTGCGTTCTGTGTCCCTCACTCTCGCTTCGGGCTTGTGTCAGAATCCCGCGTTTGCGTTTCGGGCTGGTATAAAAATCCCACCCGACAAATCAAACGAGACGGAATGTTCGTCCCTTGCCAAGTCCCGTCCGTCCCCATTATAGCGAGCCTGATTGGACAACGTCGCGGGAGTTCTTCGCAAGATTGCGTCGCGACCTTGAAGTCTCGCGATTTGGCCTGGCGAGTTTCCCCGAAGATGTTTTAAGATGAATGAATTGAGTATCCACCCTCACGCCGCAGATAGAATCGTATTGGACGGAAACACTTCCACCCGAAAACTTATGCTCGGCGTCGTCCTGGCGTTGGATTCAGGACTTCTGTTCGTCCCCCTCATAGACCACAAGGCGAAGCCCGGCTTTGGCCGTTGGTTCTCGTTTTCCAGTGTAGAATACAAGGGTATGCTCATGGCTCCTCAAACTCGGATAAATGATAACTTCTCCTGCAGCCCGGAGACTTTCGACACCACGTCCCTGACGAAGGCAAACTCAATGATGGTTGGCCTCACGACTGAATTGATGACCAAAGCTTGCCGGATCTTTTTCTCTTTGGCGTACCCAAATGGATCGGCCCAAATACCCGAAGACAAATTGATCTTGTTGGAACTGCCGCCCGGCCAATTGCTCACCGAGTATCACGCCACTTCGCCGCTGCCGCGGAGCCTCTTTCGCGTCCTTCACGATAACAACGGCAACGAAGCTGGAGCCGAATTGCGACTGGGACGACCGGGTTTCCCGCACCTGAAGATGAAGGTCCAGAAAGTGCAACATTCGCCGGAAGTGATGTGGGTCTTCTCCGTCGATACACACGACAAATTCTCGGACGAGCACTACCTGCCCCCCGCCGACCATCCCGACGCCGACGCCTGGCACGAACTGCAACAAACGAATGCAGCTCTGAAGAATCAAATCGAACACGCTTGGGAAGCGGCTGGGTTGCTCACGTTCAACGCGGTCTTGAAACTTGACTTGTATGAGGATTAGGATTGCCGCGAAGATACGTTCTGGTTTTGTTCCGTAGGACAGGTTTGTAACTTGTCCTATTTTTCATGGACAGATTTGTCACCTGTACTATTTTTCTTGGACAGGTTACAATCCTGTCCTAATCGAGAATTCAAATCGAAAACGCGGGAACTTATTTTCGCGCCGATCCTCAGCATCGACAGGAATTTGTCCCATCGGTCGGTAGGCACTTCGCACGCCAGACGGTAAGCTAGACCCAGATCCCTCGGTTCCGTCACGATTACGCTGCGAGGTTCGCTGATGGATGTCGATGTAACCTGTCAAAACGGTCACACATGGAAGATCCCGATCCCCAACCAACCGGACTCCCAACGAACGACGTTCACGTGCCCCGAGTGCGGCCAGGGGCTGACGGCCGAAAGTATCGCAGCACTCGGAAACATCACGGTTCGTTCCACTGAATTTACGAAGACCGAAGATTTGACCGAACAACTCTCTGGTACTTCGGCCAACGATCTGCCTTCCGGTCCCAGCACCCAAGTCGAGTTCGACACGCCGATTCCGGGCTACGAACTGGTGAGTTTCCTCGGAAGCGGAGGGATGGGAACGGTCTACCAAGCCAAGCAACTCGGGCTCAACCGTCTTGTCGCCATCAAGATGATCCACGGGTCCGGGAAATCGCACCACATTTCGCTCGCTCGCTTTCAAACCGAAGCCGAAGCCGTGGCCCACTTGCATCATCCCAACATCGTCCAAATTTATGACATTGGGCATTACCAAGGACAGCCGTTTCTTT
>CAYYUU010000217.1:0-1870 GCA_964474955.1 uncultured Alcaligenaceae bacterium
CGTCAACTATGCTTGCACTGTTGGCCGAGAAGTAGAAAGGCCTCACGAAGGAACTGGCCAAGGAGTTGGAGACGGCCAAACAACAACTCAAAGAACTAATGCCAAAGTGGGAGGCAGCGAGGAAGGAATTTAACATCCGATACGCCGAGTATCTGACGCTTCGACAAGAGAAGGTGGCGTTGGAAAAAGAGGTCACCAACAACATCCAACGTCTCAATGAATTGGAGGGCAGGACGACCCAGCAGGCACCCAGCCCACCTCCCACGGGCAAGACGCCCCCTCCCCAACCTGGCGCGAAGGACGGCGAACCAACACCCGAGAAGAAGGACACGGGCAAACCGAAGGTGCCCCTACTACCGCCGCACCTCGCTGCGTTACCCGGGGCCGACAAAGTGCGGGAGTCTCTCGAAAAGGCGCCCCCGGCCAAGAACAGCATTCGCAGTGATAGCGCCGTGCAAGCGGCCCGACAAGATCTCGAGCAGAAGAAGCGGTTGGCCAAGGAAGCCAAGAAACAAGTCGATGCGCTTGCCGAAGAACTCAAATCCATGGCCACCAAAATCGGTCTCGCGAAGGACTGGCTCACGACGACCGAGGCCGACATCAAGCACCAACAAGATCTCAAGCAGAAATTCGCCAAAGCGTTGAAGGACCCGCCGCCGGCCAAGATCCAGGAACTCCAAACGAACCTGAAAGAAGCCAACTTCAAACTCGAGGCAGCCAAAGGGCAAAAAGAAAAAATCCTCACCGCCTTGGCCGAGTTGGAGCGCACCGAAAAGCAACTCAACACCCAGCTCGCCGACGCGCGACTCAAATACAAGTCCAAGCAGGAGGCCGCCGAGGAAGCCCAGAAGCAGCTGAACGACTTGCTCAATCCCTTCACCATGCGCAACATCACCCGCTGGCTCTACGCCCACGGACCGAAGCTGCTTGCGATCCTCGTGGCCATGATTCTGCTCCACCAACTCGTCAAACTGGCGACGAGAAGATACGTCGCCATGGCCGCCAAGCGGGCCAGCAAAGTAACCAAGGACCGCGAGGGCCAGGACCGGGCTCAAACGTTGGCGGGTATCATTCGCTACGTCAGCAGCCTGGTGATCATCGTGGGTGGGTTCCTCATTTTGTTGGACGAGGCAGGAATTCCGATCGTGCCGCTACTTGGTGGTGCCGCCGTGTTGGGTCTGGCCATCGCGTTTGGTGCGCAACACTTGATCCGTGACTACTTTGCCGGGTTCATGATCTTGATGGAGGACCAGTACGGAATTAACGACGTCATCAAAATTGGTGAAGTGTCGGGCGTTGTCGAGCGAATTACCCTCCGCGTCACGGTCCTTCGCGACCTGGCAGGAGTTGCCCACTTCATCCCGCACGGAACCATCAAGGAAGTGAGTAACTTGACGCACAGCTGGTCCCGCGCGTACTTCGAGATCCCAGTCGACATCAAGGAAGACGCGGACAGGGTGATGGGGTTGTTGATCCGAGTGGCCAACGAGCTGCGAAATGACGCTATCTTTGGCCAGTTCATCACCGAAGCAGCGGAAATGCTCGGCGTGGATGATTTCACAGACAGGGGCGTCCTGATCAAATTTTACATGCGGACGCGACCGCTCAAGCAATGGATGGTCAAGCGAGAATTTCTGCGGCGCATCAAAAGGGTCTTCGCAGAAGAGGGGATCGAGATTCCGTTCCCACATCGGATGCTCATTACCAAGTCCGAACACAATGGACAACACCACGATATGGCCGGAGACCTTTGGGGACAAACGGCAGGAGTCGTGGGAAGGTAAGAGGCGCACAAAAATATTTCTTGGAATGTGAGGAACGCGAAATTAACGAATGTCCGATTTCGTAGGTACGCGTGGCCCGCGTGTAC
>CAYYUU010000217.1:1970-9263 GCA_964474955.1 uncultured Alcaligenaceae bacterium
TATTTATTTCCCGTCCCGACGTCCCAAGAAACATTTTGGCATTCGACCTATCGGGAGTTTGCGTTACTCGATGACCCCAAGAATGTCGTCTTCGGTCATGATGAGCCGTTCTTCGCCATTGATCGTAATTTCGGTACCGGCGTAGGACGTGAACAAAACGACGTCGCCTTCTTTCACCTGGAATGGGGCTCGTTCGCCGTTTTCCAGGAGCTTGCCATCGCCGACGCTGACGACCTTTCCTTGTTTTGGTTTTTCCCGCGCACTGTCGGGAAGAATGATCCCACCAGCCGATTTCTCCTCGGCTTCCATTCGCTTGACCACAATTTTGTCGTTGACTGGTACGACCTTCATGTCTGGCTCTCCAAAGTAAGTTGAGAAGTTATAGCTGTGTCTCTTGTCCGTTGTCCCATGCCAAATCCACATCGCCAAACTCAACATATTCGATCAAGACTCTGTCGGCGATGAGGGATTTGGGTTATTCGTGGCTTGTATTCCGTAAATGCGAACCAACGCTTTCACGACCGTCCCCCGAACGATCTTGATTCGGACGGGTTTGGGGATGACGCTAAACGCCCGCAACCGAAACGCCTTGCGCATGATCACTTCGCCAGTTTCCGACGTGAGCAAGATACACGGAATGACTTGCCCGGACTGACGGACCAACTCCAGAGTTTCGAGCCCCGAAAGCGTGGGCAAGTGCATGTCCACGAGGGCCAGGTGCACTTTTTTCTCCTGGACGACGTCGAGGGCTTCTTCCCCGGAACTCGCCAAAATCGACTGACACCCTTCGTCTTCGACGACCTGGCGCAGCATTTCTCGCTCGCACTGGTCGTGGTGCGTAATCAAAATGGAATAGGGATACGATGCAGTCATCGGCCGATCACCTTCTCGCAGAGGGCTCGCGTCAGAGGTTTGACGGCCTGCCCGGGAGCGAAAATATCTCACAACAAGTTGTTGTCGATGGAGGAAGCCCTATTAATTGGCATCGGCTGGAATGGGGCGACTGTTCGTGGCCACCAAGATTTCCGCAAGCAATCGCCGTACCAGCCAGTCTGCCGAATCTATCAATTGCTGTAACCTCTTTCTCTAAAAAAACATAGGTTACGGGGAAAATCAAGATCAAGGCAGAGGGCTTGCGAAGGAAGGCAAAATACGCTGCCAAAACGGCTTTCGGCGGTGTCACATTGACAGTGTTTTCGAAAGGCCGAAGCACGAGCGAAGGATTCTTGGCTATCTCTCTCCACTTCCCAGGGACCTTCCAATCAACACAAGTGGCTGATCCTCGGCCCTTGTCAGAAAGAGCGTTCGATGTTCAGTCCCGCGCAACTTGAGTTGTTTCGTGAGCGTTGCCGGATCAACAGCCGAACCCCGTCGTTTGATTGTCACCCGACCGACACCGCGCTCGCGGAGAACTTCGCGGAGCCGTTTTGCATTGAACGGCATCGCCTCTTCAACGTGATAGCCCGCCGCGAACGGACTCTGGAAAACGCACTCCGAAACTAAATACGCGACGTTCGGATCGAGTTGATGCGCGTCGAGTTGTAGGGCCAACGTTGTGACGAGTCCGGCTCGCAAGATGGCCGGGTCGGGTTCGTATAAGTAGGGTAGCGGACGACCAACGCGCGGTGGTGGAGGTTCGTTCTCTGTGGTCAAGGTATGCGGTCCAGGCAAGACAGTGGCTCGCCATTTCGTTGTCTTTAGCGATCCGAACCACAGCACGCATTCACGCAACTCTCGGTCCAGAGAAATGAACTCTCGCTCGGCGTCATACGGTTCTAACTCCGAAAGTGGCACGCCGGGCGCAATCTTCACTCCGATGGCCTCAACGGAGCCGCGCCAAGTTTGAACAACCGACAACGGCGGCGAATAGTCTTCGACCGAGACGTGACGTTTTCCACCCGACCTTCTCGCCGGATCGCAGAAGACTGCGTCGAGTCCGTCGAGCGAAATGTTCGTCACGTCTGCTTCGAGAAATTTGGTGCGGGGCAACACACCGTACGCGAGGCAGTTCTCTCTGGCCATCGCCAACCGAAGCGGATCCGAATCGACCGCCAGCACGTCGCACACACTCGCAAGTCCAATCGCATCGCCACCGATTCCACAGCAAAAATCACCAACTCGCTGCGCCAGGCTGGCGAATTTCTCAGCGCGGTATCGTGAAATCGTTTCGCTCGTGGCTTGTTCGAGTGCTTCGCGCGTGAAGTACATCGTTTCGGCCAACGAGAACTTTGGCTTGGCCTTTTGACGCAGGAGGAAAGTCTCGATGGCTGCGCGAGCAAGATCAGGAGAATGAGATTTTTGAAGCCGTGAGATGGCCGATAAAAGTGTGGATTCTTTGGGCCGTAAGGTGGTCGTGGCGCGTAACGCAGCTTGGCCAGAAGAGGTTAACAGGAGGTTGAACGTTTCTAAGTCCACTAGAGTTCGAAGCCAAGAGTCTTTGAAAGGAAAAAGGTAGAAAACGAAGCGTCACGCAGATTCCAGAGTACGCAGAAAAAAATTTTTGTATTTTTCTGCGTACTCTGGAATCTGCGTGACGTTGGCCTTGGCTTTTCCCTTTTCTTCCTTCGCTTGAGATTCTGTTTGCTTCTTGCCTCAAGCCTGGTCGCCGTTACGTTCCCCCATGCACCTTCGCTCCTGCTTCGTTCGTCCCGTTTCCGCTGTGTTCGTGGTGCAAGGCGAGGGCGGGAGCGTCTTTCTTCGTTTCTTCCAGGCTTCCGTTGCCGGAGTGATCCAGGGAGACTTCGTCCTCAGCAGATTTTTTGACGTGGTTCTCGTCTTCGTGATGAATCACAGGAGGCTTGATCCCGACCGACGCACAAATCAGGTAGAACGTCGGAACGAGGAACAACACGAGGATCGTCGTCATCATCAACCCAAAGCAAAGCGAGACGGCCATCGGGATGAGCAGCTGAGCTTGCATCGAACGCTCGAGCATCAGTGGAAGCAATCCCGCGACGGTCGTTACGGACGTCAATAACACTGGGCGGAATCGCCTTCGACCCGTGTCCAGAATCGCCTCAAGAACGGACATTCCTCCCTTCACGCGGTGGTTGATGAAGTCGACCAATACAATCGAGTCGTTCACCACCACACCCGTCAACGCCACGAGCCCAAAGAGACTGAAGAGCGTAAATGGGATTCCCATGACCCAGTGACCCAGGACGGCTCCCACAAGGCCGAATGGTATGATGGCCATGATGATCGTCGGTTGGAAATACGAATTGAATTCCAAGGTCAAGACCACAAACATCGCGACCAACGCGATGAGCAGCCCGACAACGAGGCTCTGCATCGACTCGACGGTTTGTTCTTGCTGGCCTTCCCATCTCACACGAACGTCGGGGTATTTCTCAAGGAGTTTGTCCATGAAGCCACCCTTGGCCCGGAGTTCATCGACAACGAACTTGGCATTGGCGACCTGTTCGTCGACGTCCGCGGAAATCTTGATCGCGCGGAGCTGATCGATGCGGTTGTACTCCGAGGGGATGTCGTTCACGAGTTCGGTCTCGGCCAGATCTTGTAACTGATACTCCGTCGGGCCAACGCGAACTGGTATCTCCGAGAACGGCGCCATCGACCTTCGGAACTCGCGGTTGTAACGAACTTGCACTTTGACTTCGTGTCGGCCTCGTTGGAGTCGTTGGACTTCATAACCCTGATAGGTCGCACGAATCGTGCGGTCGACCATCTCCTGGGTGACTTCGTCGAGCGACCTCGCGTTCGGCTTGACCCGTACTCGCAGTTCCGGCTTGCCCGGAGTGGCGTCGTCGGCCACGTCGAACACCCCAGAGTAACTTTCGAGTTTGGCCTTCGTTTCGGCCACCGCCTCCTTGAGTTTGTCGTACTTCCCAGACGGGGCGAGCAAACGGAATTCGATCGGCGTTCCACCCGGCCCGAGGGAAGCATTGTCGAACTTGAGCATTTGGGCGCCCGGGAAGTCGCCGCTCAGCTCTCGCCAACGCTTCAAAATGAGGTCACTCTTGATCGCCCGCTTGGCCGTGTCGACGAGTTCGACGACAACGATCCCGACATGTCCGCCGGTGGCATCTCCCGATTTTCCGGCAGGCCCCTGGGCCTTCACGAATCCAATCGAACGGCGTTTGAGTTCGACCAGGGGAGTGCCGTACTCGGCCATGTACTCGGCGTTGATTTGGTCGATCGCCGCTTCGATCTTCTTAGTGGCGGCGTTCGTGACTCTCTCGTGCGTCCCGTCGGGATACGTGATGCTCGCCTGGATCGTCTTGCTATCCAGCTTGGGGAAGATGATGAATGGGACCCACCCACCTCGGACCATGGCGAAACTCAGCATGAGCACGGCCACGGCAGACGCCAGAATCGTCCCGGGGTTGCCCAACGAGAAGCGAAGGCCACGCAGGTAGATCGTTCGGACGAACCAATCGAGTCCGACGTTGGCTCTTTTGCTCAACCACCGGAAACCATCTTCGAGACGCTTGAGAGGGTACAGCAAGAAGGCCAGCAGGAAGAATCCCACTACGACGGGATAACCCAGGAGGATCTTGGCGACCCAGGGGAGCTTCTTGCACCACCGGAGTACCGATGCGGACATGTTGCCTTCCTCGCCCCCGTGAGCCAGGTGGCAAGGGAGCAGGGTGAAGCTCTCCAATAGCGAGATGAGCAGCATGGCGACCATCGCCAGCGGCATGACGGCGATGAATTTCCCCATCACGCCCGTCACGAAAAACAGTGGCAGGAACGCAATCACTGTCGTCGTCACGGAAGTCGCCACGGAAGGCAACACCTCGTACGTTCCGTCCAGGGCCGCCCGGAAGTAGCTCTTCCCTAGCTCCCTGTGGGCGTAAATATTCTCGCCCACCACGATGGCGTCATCGACCACGATCCCCAGGGCCATCAAGAACGCGAACATGCTGAGCATGTTCAACGTTTGGCCAAAGAACCAAAGGACGATGCACGCTCCGAGAATCGAAATGGGAATCCCGAGAGCGACCCACCACGCCAGCCGGGTGTCGAGGAACAGGGCCAACGTGAACAGCACCAACACCAATCCCTGCAGGCCGTTACTGCTCAACAAGTCCATCCGTTCCTTCACGTCGACCGAACGATCCCCCCAATAGGTTAACTCGTAGCCCGGGGGCAGGTCGCGTTTCTTGTTCTTCTCGGCGACGTACTTCCGGACCTCCCTGGCCAGCGCGAGCAAGTCCTCTTTCGACGTCCGCGTGATTTCGAGCGTGATTCCCGGGCGTCCGTCGATCAAGTTAATGAGTGGTTCGTCGACGAACTCGTCGCGGACGGTGCAGATGTCACCGATCGTCAACGTCACCTTGTTGCGGTCCGTCACGATCGGGATTTTCTTGATTTTCTCGCCCGTCAATCCCTTGCTCTCGCCCTTCACAAGAATCGTTCCGGCAGGCGTCCGGATGTTTCCACCGGGAAGATCGCGGTTGTAGCGTGCGATGCGTGCCCCGATCATCTCAAGACTCAGGCCATATTTCTTGAGCGTCTTGGGGGACGCCTCGACGCTGATCTCGTAGGCTTTCGCTCCAATGACTTCGGCCTGCGAGACGTTGTCGAGGCGGATCAAATCGTCGCGAATCTTTTCGGCGACTTCCCGCAGTTTGTACTCGGCTTTCGGGTCCTTCGATTTGGGAGCGATGACGCCGACCTGGATGGCCGACGTCCGGAACGTGATTTGTTTGACCTCGGGATCCTCGGCGTCCCTCGGGAAGCTCGGGATTCGTTCGACTTCCGAACGCACCTCGTTGAGGATTTTTTGAGGATCCTTGCCGACCTCCAGTTCCAAAACAACAGACCCAAGACCTTCCTTCGCGACGGAGGTCATTTTCTTGATGCCGTCGATCGGTCGGACGTATTCTTCAATCTTCTGGCAGATCCCCTCTTCGCACTCCTCCGGACTTGCTCCTGGATAGGGCACAGAGATGAGAACGATCTCGAGTTCGAACTCGGGAAACACTTCCCGCTGGAGGTGGTAGATGCTGACGAGGCCCAATATCAGGCCGCTGATCATCAACGTGTTCAGCGCCGGGGAATTGTTGATGGCCCAACGAATGACGGACTTCATTTGGGTTGGACCTCCGAGTTTTTCTCCTCGTTCTTGACATTGCTGGCGGACCGTTTCCCTTGTTGGTCGATCTTTGCTCGCACGGCCATGCCTTCGATAGTGGCTCCTTTCCCATACCGACTCGAGGTCGTTAGTTCCGACAGGATGATCCGATCGCCTGGCTGTACGCCTTTCGGTTCGGTGAGGACAAGGGCTTCTTTGCCATGGTCCTCGTCACTCGAGGACTCGTTCGCGAGTTTTGGACTGCGGTACGCTTCGACGTTCAACGAGAGACGTGCCTAGGCCAACTGAACGATGTTGATCTTCACGACGTCCAACTTCCCGTTGGCGATTCGCCAAACGTAATTTCCAGGGCGAATGGCTTTTTCTGGAATTTTCACGAGAGACGCCTTCGGTTCGACGTAAATGCGTACGGAGACGAACATTCCCGGCAAGAGTTCTGTTGGGCCATTGAGCTTGCCCGGATAGTTGCCTTGGGCGACGAATTTGCCGGCCTTCGGATTCGGCACACGAATTCGACAAGGGGCCGTCCGGGTCCTTGGGTTAAGGGCTGCACCATCGTAGCCGCGGAGATACCCCTCCCAAACACATTTCCTCCCGCCTCGCTCATGAACGACATGAACCTTCACGGAAGGAAGGTCTCCGGGCCCCAGGTTCCCCGACGCGGCGGAACTCCGAGCTTTCGCCTGTCCTGGTTCGAACCCAGCCAGGTTCCTTTTGGCCGAACCGGGGGGTGGCATGCCGAGGTAGCGGGCGTACGTGGCGTCGTTGAGTTCGGGATCCTCTTCGGGGAATTCGAGGGAGAGTCGGGGACGAGATTTCGCCTGGGTCTTCCCTCGTGCAATTGCTTTAGAGGAACTGCCCTTCGTCTGGACTTGAGGTTCGCTTGGTGCCTGACCCTTCGCTACGCTCGTTTGGATTGTCGGACTCTGCTGGGGTTTCTTGGATTGGTCTTGGAGAATCCAAGCGAGTTCATCGAGTCGCAGACTGCATTGCACTTCGACGGCGGACCCGTCGACGATTTTGAAGAGATTCTGCCCTCGAGTCACGTAGGTGTTGTTCTCCACGTAGGATTCTGCGATGCGCCCATCGACGGGAGCGAACACCTCCGTTCGACCCAGTTCGACCTTGGCTTTGGCCAGCTTCGCTTTCGCGATGTTGATCGTGGCGACATACTTGGTCAACTTGGGTCTGGTCATCTTCAAACCGTTCTCGATTTGGACGCGGCTGTTTTT
>CAYYUU010000218.1:0-9258 GCA_964474955.1 uncultured Alcaligenaceae bacterium
ACCGTATCGACACTTCCGCCGTGTCCTTTGATCTCGCGAATTTCCTTTCCGTCGGCCACGTTCCAAAGCTTCACGGTCTTATCCTTGCTGCCGGACGCGAGCGTCTTTCCGTCGGGGCTGAAGGCGACCGAGTAGACTTGATCTTTGTGGCCTTTGAGCGTGTGAAGTTCCTTGCCCGTGGAGTAATCCCAGAGCTTGATCGTTTTATCAAAACTTCCCGTTGCGAGAGTTTTCCCATCTGGACTGACGGCGACGGTGTAAACGAGGTCGTCGTGGCCCTTGAATTGTTCGGGCGGGTCGGCGTAAACGATAGTTGCCGTTGCCAGCAACACGAGGCTGAGGAGTGAACGCGTGAGCATGTGTGATTTCCTGTGTTGTACAACCACCGATGCAAAAAACGGAAGGATTAACAAGAGGATAAGGAGTTCGGGGGCGAACGCAAACGAAAAATGAGCCGGACTCGTGAACAATGCAGCTCAAGCTGGGCTGTGCTGAAATATTTTGCGTTGTCGTTATTCGAAACTATCACGAAGACGATTCTCAACCGCCAATCAAACCGTTTGTGTGCTGACAAGCCTGAAGCGGGAGCGAAGGACAAAGAAGATCCTTCGCTCGCGCTTCAGGCTTGTAACCAAGCACGAAGAATTTTCATTCCTCCGAATTTTGTGATCCACCAACTCTCTTTTTCGGTTCACTCGATGGAGGCATTGTTGGTCGGAGGAGAGAACATTATGAGCAGCCAAGTCACAACGACCATCGAACCCGCTTCGGCGAACCCATCACCAAGCGATTCACTCTCATGGTGGCGAGGGTGGTTGCCTCTCCTGGTGTTGCCAGGCTTGGTCGTCGCCTTGTTTCCCTCGTCGTGGCCGCGATGGAGTTTTATGTGGGCGGTGGCGTTTGCGATTTATTGCGGGTGCAAATGGCTCACGTATCGGCGAACTCCTGTCTCGGGTGTCGCGGTCTGGAAACAAGTCGCGTATTTATTCGCTTGGCCCGGGATGGATGCCAAGACGTTCTTGACTACCGAGTCGCTGCCGAAATCAGCACGCCCGACTTTTCGAGATTGGTTGGTCGCCTGGCTCCAAACGGGAGTAGGGTTCGCGGTCCTTTACGGAATCACTCGGGTGGTGCCGTCGGAGTTGAGCTACCTGCAAGGGTGGGTCGGAATGTTCGCCTTGGTCCTGATCTTGCACTTCGGTCTTTTCCGAATCCTGCGATGTTTCTGGCAGAGCTTGGGCATCGGTGCTCAACCAGTGATGAACGCCCCGATCCTCTCAACGAGTTTGTCGGAGTTCTGGGGTCGGCGTTGGAATGTCGCATTTCGTGATTTAACCCATCGCTTCCTCTTCCGTCCGTTACGCCGTTGGCTCGGGCATCGGTGGTCTTTGTTTGTTGGCTTTGTGATGAGCGGTCTGGTTCATGACCTCGTAATATCGGTTCCGGCTCGTGGTGGATATGGACTGCCGACTTTGTTCTTTCTATTGCAAGGGACCGGCATTTTCGTCGAACGAAGCAAATCCGGCAAACGATTGGGACTCGGGAAAGGTTGGACTGGTTGGCTGTTCACGGCTGTTCTGTTGCTCGGCCCGGCCTGTTTGTTATTTCACGTTCCCTTCGTAGAGCGGATCGTCCTTCCCTTCTTGGAAGCCATTGGAGCCATTTCCCATGAATGAGATATTGCCATATTTGATACTCGGGGCTGGAATCGCTCAGTTATGTGTTCTGGTTGCTTCGTCGTTGGTCCCGTTCGTGATGAAATGGCAAATGACGTTTGACGCGTTACCAAAACTACACCAGCAACTATACTGGGTCTATGGCGGGTATGTGGTCCTGGCCATTATTTCGTTGGGAGGGATCTCGATTATTAATTATCAAGAACTCGCCAGTGGAAGTATGTTGGCCAGGTGCGTTTGTGGTTACATAACTTTGTTTTGGGGAATTCGCGTTTCGCTGCAACCTTTTTTGGACGCCAAAGAATATCTCCAGAAATCATGGTTCCTCAGGCTCGGATATCACACACTGACGATATTATTTCTAAGTTTCACCATTATCTTTGGTTATGCGGCATTGCGACCGATGAGTTAGCTTCATTCGTTTTGAAATCGGAGGTGATGCCGACTCAGAACAGTGAACCAACGACAGTCTGTTATGATATCTGTAGAGAGAACCGGAGTTTGAGCGATCACGAAGCCTCACCAATTCTGAGAACAGGGAGTACCGAAGATGACAACGACACTCAAGGCCAGCGCGATAGACCCGACGCCGACCGCATCGTTAGCCGACAAAGCCATCGTCCTCTACGACGGGGAATGTCCGTTTTGTCGCAGATCGATTGCTCTGCTCAAACGGTTCGATTGGTTCGACGTGCTTCGATACGTGAACGCTCGTGATTCGAAAGCTCGTGAGGCGGCGTGTGTCGCCATCGACGAAGAGCAATTGCTCGAGCAGATGTACCTCATTCCGCCAAATCGAAAGCGGAGCTACGCGGGCTTCGAGGCGCTTCGTTGGATTGCCTGGCGCATGCCGTTGCTGGCTCCCTTTGCTCCTCTGATGTACATTCCCGGCGTCCCGACGTTGGGCCAGAAAGGCTATCTTTGGATCGCGAAAAATCGATTCAATCTTGTCCCTTGTGACAAGGATGGGTGTGCAGTGGATTTGGTCGCGATGGCCCAACGAGAGAAAGAAAAGCAAAACGCGGCGTGAATGCGATGAGTTGAAATTGTGATGCGAGTGGAAACCCCGGCGAAAATATCGTCGGGGTTTTCTTGTGCGCCGTTCTTGTTCAGTTTTGGATTACGGATTGAAATTGGAAGAGACTACATCCCCAATCAGGACAAGGGGCGACCGTCTGTTACTTCTTGGAATCATCTTCCCAGCTACGATGTGGGCTCTGGTGTCGGTGATTTCGAGTTCTACGATGTAACGTCTCTGAGTGCCAGTCTTGTCGGTGCGGTAGACGTAAAGTGTGTGGCCTTTGACCAAGCTGTCATCGCTTCCCAGGTTGATCTGGGCATACCTCGTGGTGGCGGTCCCACCAAGAACTTTTGTCACTTTGCCCGTCAATTTCACTTTCGGTGGATTGCTTCGTCTGCCTTGAACTTTTTCGCCCTTCGGACGGGTCGGATCAAGAACGGAGTCTTTTTTCGATTCCTCCACGTTCTTCTGTTCTTCTTCCGGGCCTTTCGCTTTCCCTTGCCGTTCCAGAGTCTCTTGGAGTTGTTGGAGCTTTTCGAGAATCAACTTCTGGTTCGCCTCGAGCTTGTCGAGCCGATTCCGTCTTTGTTTCCGGCGATTTGATTTGCGTTTTTTCTCTTCGCCTTTGTCTTTCTCGGGTGTCGTACTCTTTTGACCTTCGAGCAGTTTGCGAGCTTTGAGCTGATTGGATTGAAATGCGTTCGCCGCGAGACGAAGTTGCGAGAGATACAGCGCGTGTCGGGCGCGTTCGAAATTTTCTTTCGCGAGTTTCTTCTGAGCCTGAACTTCCTTCTCGAGTTCCTAGATTCGTTTCTTGAGCTTCTCGTTATCGGCCTTGAGCTTTTCGACTTCGAGGCGTTGTTTGACTTTTTGTTGCGCGTCCTTCGTTTGGGCCATCAAAGACGCCGGTTGGCCCTGAAGCAGACACAACGAACAACCGAACACGAACCCAATGGCCAAGAGGTGATGGCGAGCGGACATGAATGAGACTCCTGCAAAGAGAATCGGGGAGATGTCGTCTCGAATAGAAAGAGGCAAGCGTTACCTCCTTACAAACTGAAAGTAATCACCTTCGCCGAAGATCGCAACCCGAGTGAGGGTTGCGGTATGTGGGTTTGTAATTTGGAATTTGATTGTTCTGACAAGTCTGAAGCGCGAGCGAAGGACAAGGAAAGAGCCTTCGCTCGCGTTTCAGGCTTGTAACAATCAAATTCCGAAATCGAAGTCGGGGGATGTGCCGTAAGAGACGTTACGGGATCGTGAGCCGACTTACGAAACGATCTCCCGCTTGCAACGCGGGAGCGTATTTTCCGTTTCCATCCGGGATTTGTTGTGCTGTGGCCGTCTTGGTGCTCACGTTGGTGATCTGAATTCGGCCCAAGGATTTGGCTTCTCCGTTCATCCGGTAGACGTGCAACGTCTGCCCAAGGGCGAGCCCGTCTTCGGTCCCGAAGCCAAGCTGGACTTGTGTGATGGTTTGGCCCGAGGTGGAGGTCGGAGATGGGTTCGTGACTTTTCCTTGCAAAAAGACCGAAGGCGGATTGCTCTGCACGACAGCCGCCGGGAGTATCGTCACGGGCTGCGGTGGGTCTGTCGGCTTCTTTTTCTCCAACTGTTTCTTCAAGTCTGCGAGTTGTTTGAGGATTGCTGCATGGTTCTTTTTGATCGTTTCGAGGGCCGCCTCTTGTTCCTCTTTCATCGTTTTGAGGATCGACTTCTGGTTCTCTTCGATCGTTTTGAGTCGCTTCAAAAGCTCTTCCACCGATTTCTTCTGGTCTTGGTTCTGCTTCTTGGGTTTCTCAACCCCAGACATTGGGGGGCCACCTCCCGGGATTTCTCCTGGTTGGGCGAGTGACTGCAATGGAGCAACAAAAAACAGACTCACGACGACGATGAACGGGAGGCTCACAGCCGAAGGACGGGACAGGGTAGACATTGACTGATCCCTTCAGAGAGTGGCGGAAAACCGAGGGCATGAACTGCCGAACCCTAATGAGATTACGACTTTACCAACAGTTCGCAATCTGCATCTGGAAGCTACGGAGATTTTTCAGGAGCCGCTTGGCTCCCCTGCGCGAACCCGTTAAGTCTATGTGTGTCTTTGCAATTGAGCATCCTGCTCGAAAATTTCAAATTCATTTTATGTACCGGCGTTGCGTCAGCCGTCAAGACGCCTTCCATGCCAATCCGAGTTCGAGTCAAACAGGGCGAACCGATCCAAAAAGCACTTCGCCGCCTCCGTAGTCTCGTCTACAACAACTTACCCCGTCGCTACCATCACTGGTATCGGCTCGTCAAACTCAAGAGCTATTACGTCAAACCGTCGAAAATTCGTCAGTTCAAACGGTTTTTACGAGACAAGCGAACGGGGAAGGGAGTGACGCGAAATAAACCGTGAGAGGGCGATTAGGTTGGTGGAGATTGTTCAGTCCGTCTTCCCGGGCAGTTTGCCCAGGCTACGATGAGCTTGGCGTTCGGCCAAAAAACAGAACGGCACAACCGGACACCTATTTGTTTCGCGTTCCCCAATTGCGACACTGATTAATCCGACTGCCCCCAACCACTCGAAGCTGGCTCTTGCTTGCTCCCCTGTGGCGATTACAATGGATGGACATTCGTATTGTCTTGATTTATCCTTCGTTGTTTTGCCACCGCCGAACTAGCAGGATTCGCACATGTCGAAAACAAGCCGCAATTCGGGCAAGAAAAAGAAGAAAAAATTGCTCCCTGCCAAGGGCTCGAGCCAGGTCACGACGAAGCCCAAGTCGAGTCGCCCGGTCTCGATCAAGGCGGTCAGTTCTCCGTCCAGGAAGCCAACGGCCGCAGCTGCACCCAAACCGCGAAAGTGGTTGCGGTATGCTACGCTCGGTGTCGTTGGTCTGTTGTTGCTCGTTGGCGTCGTGGCCGCGTTCGATCGGACGACTCGCGACTTTGCCATCGCCGGCGTGTGGAACAACGTGAAAGGTTGGTTCTGGTCGACCAACAGTGATACTGAGTATCCGGTCCTGGAGGTCAACGACCCCAAGGCACCAGGCGATGCGCCCTCGGGCATGGTTTGGGTGCCGGGAGGTTGGTTCTGGATGGGGACCGAAGATCCCAAGCATAATATCGCGTCACCAGTCCACAAAGTGTACGTCGACGGCTTTTGGATGGACCAATACGAAATCACGAACAAGAAGTTCAAAGAGTTCGTCGACGCCACCGGGTACGAAACGATTGCCGAACGGAAGCCAGATCCGAAATATTTCCCGAAAGCCGACCCCAACTTCATTCGAAATCATCCCCCATTCTCGTTGGTCTTTTCCCCTCCCGAACGATTGAATCGGAAGGGCCTTCAAGACCACATGCAATGGTGGACCATGTCCAAAGGAGCAGATTGGCAACATCCCGACGGCCCCAAGAGCACCATCCAAGACAAAATGAACTATCCAGTCGTCCACATCAGCTGGATCGACGCGGTCGAATATTGCAACTGGCGCAGCAAGAGAGAAGGTCTGAAGCCCGTCTACACCAAGGTCAAGACGGACGAAGAATACACCACGGATTTCGAAGCGAATGGATATCGATTGCCGACGGAGGCCGAATGGGAATTCGCGGCTCGTGGTGGAGAACACCGCCACAAGTACATTTGGGGGACGGAACTCCAGCCGAACGGGCAGTGGCATGGAAACGTTTGGCAAGGAAAGTTTCCTGCAGAAAATACCGCAGAAGATGGATACGTGGGTCCCGCTCCCGTTGGCTCGTATCCGCCGAACAACTTTCGACTTCATGACCTCGCCGGGAACGTGTGGGAGTGGTGTAACGATCACTACCAGAAAAATCATTACGTGAGCTGCCGGCGCCAACATCCTGACGGAGCCAACAATCCTCGGGGACCAGCCACCGGATTTGATCCTCTTGAGCCGGGCATTCCCAAACGTGTCCAACGAGGTGGTTCGTTCCTCTGCCATTTCAGTTATTGCGAACGATATCTGACTTACGCCCGCGGAAAGGGAGAAGTTTCCAGCGCCGCGAACCATATCGGGTTTCGGTGCGTACGTCCGCACGCCGAAGTTTCGGGAAAGTAGAAATTAGAGAACCGGGAATAGAGAATAGAAAGTGTCGTTCACCTTGCGGCAACCGAGTGGGAAATGATCCCCTCGGTCGTCTTCTCTCTTGAGATGGTGTCGCATTTTCGGAAAAAGTTGCTTTTCGCGGAGCGAAAAGCAACTTTCCAAGCTGACCATATCGAAGTGAACTCATCGACGGTAATCAAATGGAGACCCTTCCATGAAGCGTTTTGTGTTATTGATCTTGCTTGTCCCATGCTTCACCCTCGGCGTGATGACGTTGCCGGGAACGTCCCAGGAGAAAAACGACAACGACACCAAGAAAGAAGTCGGGAAGAAAAACAAAGACAAGAAAGAGAAGAAAAAACCAACTTTAACGGTGCGCTATTTGGCCCACTCGATGTTCCAGATCACGACGAGCAAGGGCACCAAGGTCGTCTTTGATCCGCACATGATCGAAGAATATCGTGCCGAGAAACAATCGGTCAAAGCCGACATCGTAATCGTCTCGCACAACCACAACGACCACAGCCAGGTCAACACCCGCATCGAGAAATTGCCGAAGATGCAAACGCTCGTCGGGGTCCAGGGCAGCGAGAAAATGCAGCGATGGACTCTCGTCAAAAACAAAAAGATCAACGACGTCAAAATCGATATGGTCGCGGCGTATCACGACGAGACCGAAGGCCGAGACCGAGGCAAGGTGGCCCTCACGATCGTTCAGGCCGACGGATACAACATCCTGCATCTGGGGGACCTAGGTCACAGGCTGAAGCCAAATAACCTCCGCGACATCAAGAACATAGTCAAGAACATCGACATTGTCATGATCCCCGTAGGGGGCATCTACACGATTAACGGGTCCGGTGCTATCGACGTCGTCAAGCAGCTCAAACCACGATACGCCATTTTTCCGATGCACTACGGCACTCCCGTCTTTGACTACTGCTTGACGGAAGAAGAATTTGTCGAAGGTTTCCGTGAGAAACAAGTCGTCCGAACCAAGTCGACCGTCTACAAATTCCAGGTCGGAGCCCAAGCCCCCGACCGACCGCAAATCGTCGTGCTCAACTGGCAACAGCCCGAAATGCAAAGACAGAAGCCGAAAAAGAAAGAGAAAAAAGGCGGCGGGGCACGGCGGATCGATTAGCGAGAAAGTCGGCTTTCCTCACCCAGCATACAGAAACCTCGGGATCCATTCGGTCTCGAGGTTTTCGTTTTTGCCATAGCCCATTTCCAACACGGAGGCCGGAATCATGCTCGCGAACGTTCTGGGAACGAACATCTTTTACGAAGTCGTTGGCGAGGGGTTGCCCGTCGTCTTTTTCCACGGACTCGGCAGCACGTCCAACGTCTGGCACGCCCAGCGACTCGGACTCTCGAAGTTCTTCCGAATCATCACGGTCGACTTGCCGGGTTCGGGCCGCTCGGACAAACACGAGCGGGACTATTCGATGGACCGTTGGACGGAGCAAATCCTCGGTTTGGCGAATGCTCTGAAACTTGAGAAGTTCGTTTTGGTCGGTCACTCGATGACGACGGTGTTGGCCCAACAATTTGCCGGGACGCATCCAGACCGATTACGTGGCCTGGTCCTCTGCGGTCCGCTCACGGAACTCGGTGAAGAAGGAAAACTAAACTTCAACAAGCGGGCCGAGGGAGTCACCAAAGAAGGAATGATGGCCGTGGCCGATGCCGTGTTGGGAGGCGCTTTGACGTCCGCGACGCGAGAAGCCAATCCAGCCCTCGCTGGAATGGTCCGCGAGATGCTCCTTTCGAACGATACCGCTTGTTACGCCGGTCATTGTCTGGCCCTTCGTGACGGGTCGGCCAAATCGTTCCAATCGAAGATCCAATGCCCGACACTCATTCTTGTGGGCGACCAAGATTTCGTGACGCCGTTGTCGAACTGTCAGGACATCGCCAACGCGGTCTCGGATGCCCGCATAAAGGTGATTCCGGGCACGGCCCACAACACAATGATGGAGCGGCCCGAGGACTTCAACGCCACGCTTATTGAATTTTTGATGAACCTGTAAGGGGCAGTCAGACCAACAAGTGTCATGTTTTGGGGGAGCTGCTTTTCGCTCAGCGAAAAGCAACTTCCCAATTCGTTCTCTCACCCCTCAACTCTCAGTGATCTTGGGATGCGATTTGCTTTTGGTATTCTTCTTCGGACATGAGGTGATCGAGGTTTTGGCCTTCGTCGATCTTGATTTTGATCATCCAGCCGGCACCGTATGGATCATTCGTGACGGGGGTAGGGTCTTTGGTGAGCTGTTCATTGATTTCGGCGATTTCTCCGTTGATGGGCGAATTGAGTTCGCTCACGGCCTTCACGGATTCGATCTCGCCAAAGCTGTCGCCGTTGAACACGTTGTCGCCGACGTCCGGCAAGTCAATGTAGACGACGTCCGTGAGGTGTTCGACGGCGAAGGCGGTGATGCCGACGGTACAGACGTCGCTTTCCAGGTGAGCCCATTCGTGGGTCTTGCTGTAACGTAGCGTTTTC